>JBFKCU010000310.1:0-3856 GCA_041620115.1 Burkholderiales bacterium
CGCCCGGGTGGTGCGCACACCCACGTGGCAGATCAGGGCGATGGGCGCGGTCCTGTCGCCATTCACCATCTGCAGCACCGCCTGCAGCAGAACCTTCGGCCCACGGTAGTAATCGACACGCCCCGCTGCGGGCGCAACGCCGCTCGCGCGCCATTCATCCGGCGTGCGGATGTCGATCAGCTTGAGTTTTCCGGCCTGCGCCGCCGCATATGCCTGGTCTGCGGGCATGTCGGGTTCTGCCCGGCCCGGGAGTGCGGCGAGGATAAACAATCCGAACCATAAACCGTTCAGCAGTCGGCGTATTTGATGGCGGGACATGGAACCTTACGGTTAGTTACGCTCCATTCCGGACGATGAATCCCGTATGAATTGCAGCGTGGCTTGCGCGCACACCGCCGCATCGCTTGCGGCTACATGATAGGACTTGCCGGGCAACACCAGCAACCGTGAGTCGGGGATTTGTTCCTGCCAGGCCCGCGTACGCGCTACGCTGCCGAGCCCGCTCTCCTCGGCGGTAATCACCAGCGTCGGACATTTGATCCTGGGCAGGTCGGCACGAATATCGGCATAGTTGATGCCGCGATTAAACCCGATCAGCGACGACACCGGTGCGCGCCCCATGAACTGCGTCCACCATTCCACGCCCTCGTCCGGGAAATGCTCCCCCAGCCGCCCCGCCATCGTGCGTCGCGCCCAGTGCTCCGCGCCCTTGGTGTCGAACTCCTCGATCAGGGCGGGAATGTTTTCCGCGCCGGGGCGCAGCGCTTGCGGTGTGCCCGCCACCGTCAGCGTTTTGATGCGCTCGGGCCGGCGCGCGGCAAACGCGCGGGCAATGGTGCCGCCGATTTTTGCGGCCACCAGGTGCACGCGTTCCAGCTTGAGATGGTCAAGGAGCAGGCAGTAGTCATCAATAACCTTGTCCAGCGTCCATTCGTAGTCGCGCGGCATCGGCGTCGACTGTCCGTAGCCGCGCATGTCGGGGCGCAGCACACGCAACTCGCGCGCCAGCACCGGCACCCATGCATACCACGCGAGGCTGCTCTCGGCGTTGCCGTGAAGCATCAGCACGGTGTCGTGCGGTCGCCACGGGTCGGTGAAATCATCGATCTCGTAATGGAGGTCAAATTCGGCGCGATCCGCGTAACCGGCCGGCAGTTTCAGCGTGGGCATGGTCGGACCACGTCAAGGTTCCCGGATACCGGCCGTTAAGCGAGTGATGACCGCTTTTTGCCGGAAATGGGCAGGCCGCCTGCTCATACCAAAATCGGATCCCGGGGACGGGCAGTTTCCCCATTACCCAGGCGCGGGTTCAACAATGTGCATTTTTCCATTGATGAAAGCCGTTTTTTCAAGGAACATGCGTCCGCGATAAAGCCATATGCCCTGCTACGCGAGGATGCGGCAAGTTCAACTTACTCACAAATCTTATGGGCCAACAAGCGTGTAGCCGTTGTATCGGGTGGAAAGAATCCATCGAAAAAGTAGAACAGGTTCTAAGCAAACAGTTCACTGCCTGTGCGGCCTGCGAACATCAGAAGAATATGGTGATCGTGGCCCAGCAATACGAATTTCGGCAACCGCGATGGTGGGTGGTCAATGACGCACAGGTTATACCGATCTGGATGGTCGACCGGGTCAAGAAAAAGTTTCTGTTCTGATATAAATTTTGGCATGGTCCGCTCAATCCTGTTCTGAGCCAGAAGCTCCGCGCTACACATCTAAGCTTGGCCCGCCAGCAACTGCATCAGCCGGTCGGGATTGCGCGCATTGGCGAAGCCACGCAGTTCCTCGAGCAGCGACGCCACGTGAACCGCCGAGAAACGCTTGCCCAGCTCCTGCTTGAAGCGCGCGACATGGTCGTCCACCGTGAACGGGCGCGAGGCACTGCCCTTGGGCGCCTCGATGAAACGCACCACGGTTTTGCCCGACCGCAGGGTCAGCGTGACTTTGGCGCCCACCGACTGTTCGGTGCTGACACGCTCGGCGTCATCGTCGAGCACGCATTCAATGCGCTGCGCGGCGGCCATCACCTTCTCGTCGTGCAGCGTGGCCTCAAAATCATCCACGTTCATGGTGAAGCCCGGGTCGAGGTCGCGCCCGCGGCTGAGCACCATCGCCATGCAGAACGGCAGGCTCATCTGCGCGGCCTGGATGTCGGGCGGCGCAGGCATGGTCAGCCGCCCCTGGATGATTTTCGGGATGCCGACGCGCACGGTTTTGATGTCGGCCAGCGTGAGCTGATGTTCGCGACACAGATCCGCAGTGGCCTCAATGGCCGACAAAACGCGCGCACTGCAGGCATGCGGCTTGATCGCGGTTTCGAGCAATCGCCAGGCGGTGCCGATCCCGTCCAGCCCCTTGGCGAAATCATGGCCATCAGCATAGGCGCGGGCGAAACCGTCGCGGCCTTCGAGAATGTCGGCGGGACCGGAGAAACCGGCTTCGGCGAGCAGCGCCGCGTGCACGCCTTCGCCGGCGGCGTGGGCGGCGTGAATGCGTTTGACCGTGGAGCCCGAGTGATAGAACTGCGTCAGCCCGCCGCTGAAGGACGCAACGAGGCCTATGGTTTCGGCGATGCGCTGCACGCGGTCACTGCCCGTGAACAGCAGACTCGCCGATGCCGTTGCTGCGCCGAAGCCGCCGCAGGTGGCAGTGCTCTGAAAGCCGCGCTTGAAATGCGAGGGCTGGATCGAGAGACCGATGCGGATCATGTTCTCGTAACCGGCAGCGATCGCAGCGAGAATGCGGTCGCCCGACAGGTGGCGCGCCTCACCCACCGCCAGCGCCGCAGAAATGACAATGCAACCGGGATGCAGCATCGAACCCACGTGCACGTCGTCGGCATCGATGCTGCCGGCGTAGGTGGTGTTGACGAAGGTGGCGCGTTCGGGATCGGTGCGGTCGGTGGAGAACAGCACCGTTGAGTGCGCACTGCCGCCGAGTTCACGCGCGAGATTGGTCGCCCATGCACTCCAGTTCATGCGCTGACCGAGTGAAGCCACGCGCAGGTAGTCCAACAGAAAACAAAACAGGTGTTCCCTGACCGTTTCCGGCAAGCCCGAGTAATGCAGGCCGGCGGCGAATCCGGCAAATTGCCGGGTGGCGTCGACCACCGGTTTCTGGTTTGTGCTGGGGTCCAAGGTTTTGTCCGTTCGGGTCGCGTGCCGCGTTAGTTATTCTTGAGGCCGGCTTTCGCCATCACCGCGCCCCACTTGTCGTAATCGGCCTTGTGGAAAGCGGCAAGTTCGGCCGGAGTGCCGCCGGCGGGCGCAGCACCGTCGACCGCCAGATGTTTTTTGATGTCGTCGGTGGCGAGCACCTTGTTTGCCGCGGCATTGAGTTTCTCGACGACGGGCGCAGGCAGGCCAGCCGGTCCGTAGAGCCCCCACCACTGGCTGGATTCAAAACCCTTCAACGCGGCTTCGGCCACGGTCGGCAGCTCGGGTGCGATAGCGATGCGTTTGGCACTGGTGACCGCAAGCGCCTTCAGGCGGCCGGCACGCGTCTGGCCCGATACGGTTGGAAACGCGGCAAACAGTACCGACACATTGCCGGCCACGGTATCGATCACCGCCGGTGCACCGCCCTTGTACGGCACATGCAGCATCCTGACGCCGGCGCGTTGAGAAAACAGTTCACCGGTGAGGTGGCTCAGCGTGCCGGCGCCATTGGAAGCATAGGCGAGCGCATCGGGTTTGGCCCGGGCGATCGCGATCAGATCCCTGACGGTCCTGGCGGGCACCGACGGGTGCACTGTCAGCACATTGGGGGCATGGCCGATCAGCACCAGCGGCGTAAAGCTGCGCAGGATGTCATAGGGCGTTTTGGTGCCGAGGTGCGGGTTGATCGACAGCAC
>JBFKCU010000311.1:0-3851 GCA_041620115.1 Burkholderiales bacterium
GCGTCCGCTGGTCGCGGCCCAGCGCGAGTACAGCGTGCCTTCGATCCGCAGCGGGATCACGTCCGCTTCGGCACGCGCCGCGACAATACCCGCGGCATCGTAGACTTTCATCGTGCTGCCGGTCGTACCAACACGTTCCTGTGGGAACACCACCACAGGCTGTCCGGCACGCAGTGCGCGCACCAGCCGCTTGACGGCATATCCGCCCGCGGGCTCGAGTTCAACACAGTTTGCAACGCGTCGCGCCAGCGCACCCAGCCAATGACCCGCCAGAGCGTTCGGCAGCACGATCAGCGGCTTGCCCGGAAGAAACAACGCGACCAGCAACGCATCGAGCAATGAGTCGTGGTTGGCCACGACCAGAGGCCGGCCACGTGCGAGCTGGCCGTCGTCACCGGTCACGCTGACCCGGTAACTCAGACCCAGCACCACCCTTAGGAATATGCGCAACACTGCTTGATCCGGATCCGTTCTCTTTTTTGGAATGTCGCGTATCGGCAACGCCACCTTTTAGCGGCTCCACGGGCTCGAGTCAAACACCGCGCTTCATTGCCCTTCATTACAAATCCCCACTCACAAGTGGACGTCGGCAAGAAAACCACAATCTATAGCGTAAGGCCATGTGTGCGTCGGGACGGGTACATATAAGTATATGTTTTTATTGAGCTAATTTAAAATCTATCAGTTTGTTAGATTTGCCGGGCCTGCGCGCTTGTCCTTTAATCGGGGTGCAGTAGTGCCAACTACGTCACGCCCAACCACCCATCGCAAGGGAGAAACATCATGGAAATGCAAGTCCCCGCCGCCGTCATCGACATACACCATGCCGTCGTAAAACCGGATTTCCGGCAAACCACAGAATTCCAATTCTCCCCGCAACTGAGCGCGCGCTACGACCGCGCCACCCGTGCGCTGTGGTCTCACTGGACTTCGGCGCCCCGCCCCTGCTTCAATCCCGGCCTGCTCGCAGACATACGCGCCTACTACAATTTCATCGCGGAAAGCGGCGGTCGCATCGACTGTGGTGATGCCGAGGAACCCATCGAATACGTGATCCTCGCATCAGGCATGCCCGGGGTGTTCAATCTCGGCGGTGATCTCGACCTGTTCCGCCAGAAGATCGACAACCGTGACCGCAACGCGCTGGCGACCTACGGCCGCGCCTGTATCGACGTGCTCTACCGCAACTACATCGGCCACGGCCTGCCGCTTACGACAGTCTCTCTGGTGCAGGGCGAATGCCTGGGTGGCGGATTCGAAGCGGCCTTGTCCAGTGATGTCATCGTCGCCGAGAAGAGTTCGCGCTTCGGCTTTCCGGAAATCCTGTTCAATCTGTTTCCGGGCATGGGCGCCTACTCCTTCCTCGATCGCAAGGTCGGTCAGCGCACCGCAGAGGCGATCATCAGTTCGGGAAAAATCTACACGGCGGAAGAAATGCGCGACCTGGGCGTCATCGATGTCGTCGCTGAGGACGGTGCCGGCAATGAGGCCATTGCAACCCTGATCAAGCAGCGCTCCCGTGCGCGCAACGGCCTGGCCGCGCTCGCGTCCGTGCGCCGCCGCGTGCATCAGGTCACCTATGACGAACTGATCGACGTGGTCGGCATCTGGGTGGAAGCCGCACTGCGCCTGACACCGCGCGACCTGAAACTGATGCAGCGCCTGGTTTCACGGCAGAACGTGCTGCAGGAACCGGCCACGCTGCATTAACCTGACAGGGTCACCGGCACAGCAGCCATGAAAACGTCCCGCCCGCACTCTGATAAACTGCCTCCACGGTCGCCGGCCGCTTTGCCGGACGACGCAGGGGAACCGGGCATGTCGGATCAGGACCAGTCCTATACCATCGAGCAGACCTCGCAACTGCTCGGCATCTCGGCGCAGAAACTGCGGCGCTGGGATGAACAGGGCATATTGAGCGCCCAGCGCACCGAGGGGGGCCATCGTCGCTACCCGCGGGAAGTCATTGATCGCCTGGTCCGGGCCAACGGCGGCGCGTTTGCCGAGAAAACCTCACGCGAGCTGGCCAGCATCAAACGCACCCTGGCGGAGAAACGCCGGATCATCCAGTTGCTGATCGAGAGCGAAGGCCGCTACCGCGACCTGGTTGAAACCTCGCATGACCTGATCTGGCAAACCGATGCGTTAGGCCGCTTTACGTACCTCAATGCCGCCGCACACCATATTTTCGGACTGGCGCCGGAGGACCTGATCGGCCGCTGTTTCTTCAACTTCGAAACCAATGGCGCTCATGTTCCAAACCGCCGCTTCCTCGCCACGCTGCATCGCAACGGTGAAGTCCAGAATCAGGTCACGCACCTCACGACCGCGCGCGGCGAAGACCGCTGGATCGGCATCAATGCGCGCGTGACCCGCGACGAGAACGGCGAAATGCTGGGCATACGCGGCACGGCACGTGACATTACCGAACAGCACCTTGCGAACCTCAGGGCCGAGCATGTCGCCATGCACGATGCCATGACCGACCTGCCCAACCGCGGTGCACTGCAGCGCCAGGTGGAGAGCGCACTTCAATCAGGCCAGGTCGGTGCCGTCGTCATGATCGACATGGACCATTTCAAGCGCGTGAACACTGTCTTCGGCCACGGCGCCGGTGATCAGCTCGTGCTGGGACTCGCAGGGGTACTGCGCAATGTCGCCCGCGACCACAATGGCGAACTGTTCCGCATCGGCGAGGACCAGTTCGTAGTGCACCTGCCCGAGGCGCTGCGCGAGGACGCGCAGTCCGCCGCCAACATTGCGCTGAACGCGGTACACAATTACCGCCTTGAAACCGCGCACAACCGCGTCATCTCCAACATCACGGCATCCATCGGGATTGCGATGTACCCGTTCCACGGCAGCGATTGGGCCGCACTGCTGTCATCCATAGACTCGGCTGCACACCAGGCAAAGGATCAGGGACGCAACTGCGTGGTGCTGTTCAATCCGGCATCCGACGCCCTGCGCGCGAACAATCGCCGCACCCACTGGTCGCACCTGATCAGCGAGGCACTGACGCAGGACGAGATCGGCCTCTATGTGCAGCCCGCTGTGAATATCAGCACCCGCGCCGCTGTCCATCACGAGATTTTCCTGCGCGTGCGCGACGAACATGGCAACTGGGCCGATACCCACCAGTTCATGGGCACCGCAGAAACCCTGGGGCACGCGCCGGCACTGGATCAGCGCGTTGTCGCCCGCGTGCTGACCCACATGCACGAAAACAGCAAGGGCCCGCGACTGCCCTACGCGATGAACCTCTCGGCGAGTTCCATTTCAGACCCGGCGTGGGTGCGCGAACTCGTGGAAATGGTCAGCACGTCCGGCGTCCCGGGCGAACGCCTAATATTCGAAATCCGCGAGAAGGTGGCCATGGAGAACATCGACGCCACCGCAGCGTTCATTGCGCAGTTGCGACCCGTGGGCGCGAGAATCGCGCTCGACGACTTCGGCGCCGGCTTCAGCTCGTTCTACTACCTCAAGCGCTTTGATGTCGACTACCTGAAGATCGACGACAGCTTCATCCGGGATCTGCAGGAAAACGAGGAAAGCCGGGTATTCATAAAGGCGGTGAACGATCTGGCCCGCGGCCTGAAGCGGCAGGTGATCGTCAGGGGCGTCGAAAACGCCGGCATGCTCAAGGTGCTGAAGGATGCCGGCGCGCTCTACGGACAGGGCAACCTGTTCCAGGCCGTGCTGCCGCTCGGCGCAAAGCTGCCGCAACTGCGGAAAGCCAAATCACGCGCCTGAACCGGGCAACCCGGCCCTGTTCGGCTTTGCCGCGGACCCCTTGATCCGCCCGCCGCGCGTTTACCACTCGCCCTTGCGGATTTTATCGGCCCACAGCA
>JBFKCU010000312.1:0-3817 GCA_041620115.1 Burkholderiales bacterium
AAAGACGGTCGTGCGCTGCGGATCCGTGGTACGAACGTCGATGTCACGCTGCGCAAGCAGGTGGAGCTGGCATTGCGCGAGCGCGATGCCCGTCTGCGCGAAAGCGAGAGCGAGATCCGCAAGCTCAATGCCGACCTGGAGCGACGCGTGGAGCAACGCACCCAGGCACTGGCGGCGGCGAACCGGGAGCTCGAGGCGTTTTCGTATTCGGTCTCGCATGACCTGCGTGCACCTCTGCGCACGATTGACGGATTCAGCCAGATCGTGCTGGACGAATACGCGGCGAAGCTTGATGATACCGGACGCGGTTATCTGGAGCGCGTGCGCGCCGGCAGCCAGCGCATGGCGCGGCTCATCGACGATCTGCTGGAACTGGCGCGCATAACGCGGCGCGAGCTGCAGGTGCGCCAATGCGACTTGACTGCGACCGTCAACGAAATTGTGCAGGAGCTGCGGAATGCGGAACCGGAGCGCAATGCCAGGGTTGTCGTGGCTGAAGGAATGCAGGCGGCTGCAGATCCGGGCCTGTTGCGCGTCGTACTCGACAATTTGTTGCGCAACGCGTGGAAATTCACCAGCCGGGAGGCGAAGGCGGTTATAGAGATCGGTCTTGCCCACACGGACCGGGCGACGGGCCCGACCTTTTTTGTGCGGGACAATGGCGTCGGTTTCGACATGACGTATGTCGGCAAGCTGTTCGGTGCTTTTCAGCGGCTGCATACCGAGGCCGAGTTCCAGGGGACGGGCATCGGGCTGGCGCTGGTGCAGCGGGTGATCCGGCGCCATGGTGGCGAGGTCTGGGCTGAAGCCGCGCCCGGGCGCGGCGCAACGTTTTACTTTACGTTGCCGGCTGTCGCAGCCGCAGGGCAGGTCCGCCGGTCGCTCAGGGCAGGAACATAGCCGCAACCACGCGCCGGCCTTCGCCCATCAGGATGTTGTAGGTGCGGCAGGCGGCCGGGGTGGACATCGTTTCGATGCCGACGCCGGCATCGATCAGCGGCCGGATTTTTCCGGGGTCGGCAAAATGCTGGGCGGATCCGGTGCCGAGAATGATGATTTCCGGATTTCCGCGGAGCAGGGACTCTGTGGCGGCTGCGGTGAGTGCCGCGAACTCGGGAATACCCCAGCGTTCCGGCGCCTGCTCCGGACTGACAATCAGCGGGTGTTCGTAGCGGATGCCGTTGACCGACAGGTAGCCGATGCCGTATCCGGTAATGGAATAGCGGTTCCTGGTGTCCGCCAGATGCAGTTTCATGGGCCCATACTTTGCCGGGATTTACACGCTTCGATACAATTATACGTTTTCCGCCTGTCTGCGGCCTTTTTCAGCTACTGTGAGTCGCGCCTAACGTCGCGCAACGGTGCGCCGGATTGCCGCCGGTTGCGGTTTTGATCAAGAGCCTTACCAGAGTATTCCCCCGGGACCCGTCATGGAAGAATTTCCGCGCATCAAACGCCTGCCGCCGTACGTCTTCAATGTGACCGGCGAGTTGAAACTCGCCGCCCGCAGGCGCGGTGAAGATATTATCGATTTCAGCATGGGCAATCCCGATCAGCCCACGCCGCGGCACATCGTCGACAAGCTGGTGGAAACCGTCATGCGGCCGGACACGCACGGATATTCGGTGTCCAAGGGCATTACCCGGCTGCGCAAGGCGATCTGCAACTGGTACCAGACGCGTTATGGGGTTGAGCTGGATCCGGAGTCCGAGGCCATCGTCACCATCGGTTCGAAGGAGGGCATTGCACATCTGGCACTGGCGACGCTGGAGCGTGGCGACATCGTGCTGGTGCCCAACCCGAGTTATCCGATACACATCTATGGGCCGGTGATTGCCGGCGCCGATATCCGTCATGTGCCGATGCACGATGGCGTTGATTTTTTCGAGGCGCTCGAGCAGTCGATCAGGGATACCTATCCCAAGCCGAAAATGCTTATCGTCAACTTCCCGGGCAATCCGACGACGCAATGCGTGGACCTGGCGTTTTTTGAACGCCTGATCGCCATCGCGCGGGAACACGACATCTACGTGGTGCACGATCTGGCCTATGCCGACATCGTGTTTGACGGCTACAAGGCGCCGTCGATTCTGCAGGTGCCGGGAGCGCGGGACATCGCCGTCGAATTTTTCACGATGTCGAAAAGCTACAACATGGCCGGCTGGCGGGTGGGCTACATGGTCGGCAACCGTGACCTCGTGACTGCGCTGGCACGGATGAAGAGTTATCATGACTATGGCACGTTCACCCCGATCCAGGTCGCCTCGATCATTGCGCTCGAAGGACCGCAGGACTGCGTGGAAACGGCGCGCCTCGTCTATCAGGGGCGTCGCGACGTGCTGTGGGCGGGCATGAATGCGATGGGTTGGAAGGTGCCGAAGCCCCAGGCGACGATGTATATCTGGGCGCCGATTCCGGAGCCTTACAAGGCCATGGGTTCGCTGGAATTCTCGAAGAAGCTGCTGCTGGAGGGCAAGGTGGCGGTGGCGCCGGGCACGGGCTTTGGCCATTACGGCGACGGCCATGTGCGCTTTGCGCTGATCGAAAACGAAGCGCGGACCCGGCAGGCCATTCGCACGATCAAAGAGATGTTCAGGAAAGATGGCTTGCTGTGATTCCAGTAAGGGGTATCTGGTTTGGGCGGAGGCTGACCTGCGGCAGCCGGCCGGAGCCAAAACCCCGGTCCGGACGCGACAGGCGATACGCACCATCGAGGAAATGTTCCGCACAGACGGACTGCTGTAATACACAGGGAAAGAGCGCATTGTCATGAAACCAATCAATGTGGGATTGCTGGGCATCGGCACGGTCGGCAGCGGCACGTTCAAGGTGCTCCAGCGCAACAGTGAAGAAATTTCCCGCCGGGCGGGCCGTGCCATTCGCATGAGCGTGGTGGCTGACAAGGACACCGCCCGCGCGCAGGCCGTGGTGGGTGATACGGCGCGCGTGACGGCGGATGCACTCGAGGTCGTGAATGACCCGCAGGTCGATATCGTGGTCGAACTCATTGGCGGTTACACGATTGCCAAGGAACTGGTGTTGAAGGCCATCGCCAACGGCAAGCATGTGGTCACGGCGAACAAGGCGCTGCTGGCGCTGCATGGCAACGAGATTTTTGCGGCAGCGCTGAAAAACGGCGTGATGGTGGCGTTTGAGGCGGCGGTCGGCGGCGGCATACCGATCATCAAGTCGCTGCGTGAAGGGCTGACCGCGAACCGCATCGAGTGGATCGCGGGGATCGTCAACGGCACCAGCAATTTCATCCTGTCGGAGATGCGGGCGAAGGGCGCGGCCTTTGACGACGTGCTGCAGGAAGCGCAGCGCATGGGTTATGCCGAAGCGGATCCGACCTTCGACATTGAAGGCGTCGATGCTGCCCACAAGATCACCATCATGGCGGCCATCGGCTTCGGCATACCGATGCAGTTCAGCAAGGCGCATGTCGAGGGCATTACCAGGCTCACTCAGGACGACATCCGCTATGCGGAAGAACTGGGTTACCGCATCAAGCTGCTCGGGATCGCCAAACGCAAGAGCGCGGGTTTCGAACTCCGGGTGCATCCGACGCTGATTCCGGCACGGCAGCTGATTGCCAACGTCGAGGGCGTGATGAACGCGGTGCTGGTCAAGGGCGATGCGGTAGGCCAGACCATGTATTACGGCGCCGGTGCAGGCGCCGAGCCGACCGCCTCGGCGGTAGTTGCGGATCTCGTTGATGTCGCGCGCATGCTGACCGCTGATCCGGAGCATCGCGTGCCGCACCTGGCCTTCCAGGCCGACCAGCTCTCGGGCGCACCGATATTGCCCATGGGGGAGG
>JBFKCU010000313.1:0-3816 GCA_041620115.1 Burkholderiales bacterium
AGCACTTCCTTTTCCTGGGTCGCACGGTCAGCGTCATTGGCGATTTTCTTGGCATCCTTGACCACGGCAAACGCCAGCGGCATCTGGCCTTTCACGGGATCCGCCACGCCCACCACCGCCACTTCAGCGATATTGGCATGCGCCTGCACGGCCTCTTCGATTTCGCGGGTGCCGATGCGATGACCGGCGACATTGATGACGTCATCGGTGCGGCCGAGAATGAAAGTGTAACCCTCCTGATCCCGCACGCCCCAGTCAAACGTCGAGTACAGCAGCTTGCCCGGAAAATCGCTGAAGTACGTGCTGACAAAACGCGCGTCATCGCCCCACACGGTCGTCATGCAGCCGGGTGGCAGCGGCGGCGCGATCACCAGCACGCCCTTTTCGTCAGGCCCGGCCTCGCTTGCATCCGACTCGCGCAGCAGCTTCAGGTCATAACCGTACACCGGAAAACCGGGACTGCCGTATTTCACCTTGGCCGCTTCAATGCCGGGCGCCAGCGACAGGATGGGCCAGCCGGTCTCCGTCTGCCAGTAATGATCAATCACCGGTTTCTTCAGTGCATCATGAATCCAGCGGTGCGTCGGTTCATCCAGCGGCTCACCCGCGAGGAACAGGTGCTTCAGCGACGACAGGTCATGCTGGGTCATGTACGCAGGATCCTGCTTCTTCAGCACGCGCACCGCAGTCGGCGAAGAAAACATCACGCTGACCTTGTGATCCGCGACGATTTTCCACCAGATGCCGGCATCCGGCCGGATGGGCAGGCCCTCGTAAAGTATGCTCGTCATGCCCTGGATCAGCGGGCCGTAGACGATGTAGGAATGTCCGACCACCCAGCCCACGTCTGACGTGGTAAACATGGTCTCGCCGGGCTTGCCGCAATAGATGAGCTCCATCGAGCTCGCCAGGGCGACCGCGTAGCCACCGGTGTCGCGCTGCACGCCCTTGGGCTTGCCCGTCGTGCCCGAAGTGTAGAGGATGTAAGAGGGTTCGCTGGATTCCAGCCAGGTCACCGGGACCTGGGCGCCGGCGTGCTTGCCGGTCTGTTCAGCATAGTCGAGGTCGCGCCCTGCGACCGGCTTGAAGTCGGGATCGATGCCGCGGTTGACCACCAGCACTTTCTGCGGCGGATGTTTCGCCAGGCGCAGGGCTTCGTCCACCAGCGGCTTGTAATGGATGGCCTTGCCGCCCCGCAGACCGGCATCCGCAGTAATCAGCAGCTTGGGCCGCGCATCGTCTATGCGCGAAGCACAACTCGCGGCGGCAAAGCCGCCGAACACCACCGAATGTACCGCCCCCAGCCGTGCGCAGGCGAGCATGGCGAATGCGGCTTCGGGAATCATCGGCATGTAGAGCAGCACGCGGTCGCCGCGCCCCACCCCCTGCGCTGTGATCACTGCGGCACAGCGGTTGACCTCGGCATGCAGTTCACGATAGCTGTAGGTTTTCTCGGTATTGGTTTCCGTCGAGATGTACACCAGCGCCGGCTGGTCGCCGCGCGTGGCCAGGTGCCGATCGACGGCGTTATGGCACAGGTTGGTCATTCCGCCGACAAACCACTGGGCGAACGGCGGCTTGCTGTAATCGAGCACCCGGCTGAACGGCTTGTGCCAGTCGATGCGTCGCGCCTCGTCAGTCCAGAATGAATCGTGGTCCGCAATCGACCGGCGATGAAAATCAGTGTACGCGCCCATTTCCCCTCCTGTGGTTGGTAACGCGCGACCTTGTTGTTTTTTAAGCTCTGGTCGCGGGCACCGCCATTATGCCCCTGCCGGGGCCTACTGAATCCGCACCACCGCCCGCCCGCGGATGTCGCCTTTCAGCATGCGCTCGAAATAGCCGGGCAGATCCGTGAGGTTGATGATCTGCGCAATTTCGCCCAGGTTCTTCGGTTTGAGATCACTCGCCAATCGTTCCCACACGCGCCGGCGCAGCGGCATCGGAGTCGCCGCCGAATCAACGCCGATCAGGCGCACGCCGCGCAGGATGAACGGCAGCACCGTGGTTTTCAATTCAATGCCTCCGGCATTGCCGAAGCTGGCAATCACGCCCTGCGGCTGCATCGTTCGCGTCAGCCACGCCAGCTGATCGCCACCCACGGAATCGAAGGCTGCGGCCCACAACGGCTTTTCCAGCGGCCGCGTGCCGGCCTCGATGGATTTGCGATCAAGAATTTCCGCGGCGCCGAGCTTGCGCAAAAATTCATGTTCCGCCGCCTTGCCGGTCACCGCAGTGACCGAGTAACCCTTGGCCGCCAGCATGTTGATCGCCAGGCTGGCGACGCCGCCGGTGGCACCGTTGACCAGCACTTTGCCGTTGTTGGGCGCCATGCCGTTCAGTTCCAGCAGTTCCACAGCCAGACCCGCGGTATAGCCCGCCGTGCCCAATGACATCGCATCGAGCAGGGTCAGTCCCTGCGGTAGCGGCACCACCCATGGCGCCGGCACGCGGCAGATCTGCGCAAAGCCGCCGTCATGGGCGACACCCATGTCGTAGCTGGTGCAAATCACGTCGTCACCGGGCTTGAAGCGCTCATCGCCCGAAGTCACCACCGTGCCGGCAGCGTCAATGCCGCCGATCAGCGGAAATTTGCGGATGATCTTGCCGCCGGCGCCGGTCGCCGCCAGCGCATCCTTGAAATTGACGCTGGAATAGGCCGGCTTGAACACGACATCGCCGTGGCCGATGTCGGCCTCCGGCACGTCCGTGAGACGACCTTCTATCTTGTTGTTTTCATTAAAAATTCTATAGGCTTTGTAATTTGCCATACGCCCTCAGGGTAAATGGGGTAACGACAGATACTGCCGCGTCTGCATCTCCGTCAGCCGGCTGGCCAGCCGCTCCTTCAGCGACGCATCCAGATGTGCCTGAAAACCGTCCGTGTCGGCGGCATCTGCCACGAGCTGCGCGGCGGGCACCGCGGCACCCAGCATCAGCTTGACTCTCCGATCATAGAACTCATCGACCAGCCACACAAATCGCCGCAGCACATCGCCATCCGCAGCGGTGAAGCGCGGCACGCCCGAAATCAAAATCGTGTGATATCGCCGCCCGAGTTCGATGTAATCGGGCTTGCCGCGCGGCCCCGCACACAGGTCGTTGAAGTCAAACCAGGCGATTCCCGGCGCCTGCCGCTTTACCCGGATCAGGCGGCCTTCGATTTCAAGATCGGCATCATCTGCGGCGCCGCTGGCAATTCGGCCAAACGCCTGGGCCAGATGACCGTCAGCGTCGGCGCCGACGTGATACGTACCGGCCTTTTCCAGCTCCCGCAGACGGTAGTCGGTGCCGCCGTCGACGTTGACCACAGTCAGGCGCGTGCTGATGAGTTCAATCGCCGGCAGGAACTGGGTGCGTTGCAGGCCGTGCTGATAAAGATCGTCCGGCGCGAAATTTGACGTTGTCAGCAGCACCACGCCCTCCGCCATGAGTCCTTCAAGCAGGCGCCGCATCAGCATCGCATCGGTAATGTCGGTGACATGAAATTCGTCCAGACACAACAGGGTGGCTCCGGCGGCAATGTCGCGCGCGACCAGCGCCATCGGTGCTTCCTGCCCCTGATGACGCTGCAGTGCCCTGTGGATTTCCTGCATGAAACGATGGAAATGAACGCGTTTCTTGCGCGGCACGGTGGTATACGCAAAAAAACTGTCCATGAGAAAACTCTTGCCGCGGCCGACACCGCCCCACAGATAGACCCCGTGGACGAAACGACGGCGGTCAAGCAGGCCCAGCAGGCCGCGACTGGCACGACGTTCAGGGTGCAGGCCATCATGCACGCGCTGCAATTCGCGCGCGGCGTGCTCCTGTGCC
>JBFKCU010000314.1:0-3804 GCA_041620115.1 Burkholderiales bacterium
GCCTTCAGGTCATAACCCTTCAGGATGTTCAGCGCCATCGGCAGCGCCGGACCCTGCGACCACGGACCGCAGGCGTGCACTTCGATGCCGCCGAAGCGCGACTTCACCGTCGGCTCGAAATTGACTTTGAAATCAGCGAAATCCTCGTAACGCATCAGGCCACCCTGCTGCGTGATCCACTTCGTGACGGCCTGCGCAATGTCACCCTTGTAGAACGCATCGCGCGCGGCCTGCAGACCCGCCTTGCGCCCCTTGCGCTTGGCCCGGCGTTCCTGGTCGACCATGTATTGCAGCGTGCGACCCAGGTCGGCCTGCACGAATACCTTGCCCGGTACCGGCGGGCGGCCGCCGGGCATGAACACCCGCTTGCTCGAGGGCCAGCGAGTATACGCATCGGTATTGTCCGCAATGAACTGCGACATCAGCGGATACATCGGAAAACCTTCGCTGGCAAACCGGATCGCGGCTGCGGCCACTTCACCAAAACTCATGGTGCCGAACTTCGACAGCGCGGTAATCCACGCGTCAGGCGCAGCCGGTACCACGCAACGCTCCACCCCCGGCGGAATCTTGCCCCCGTGTTTCTTCAGAAAATAATCCGGCGTCACCGCCCGCGGCCACACGCCCAGACCGTCGATGGAATGGACCTTGCGGTCTTTGGCGGTAAAAATGATCTGCGGTGCGACGCCGCCGATATTCACTTTCTCGGTCTGCAGCACGCCGATAGCCAACCCCGCGGCAACACCGGCGTCGATGGCATTGCCGCCCGCCTCGAGTATTTCGAAAGCGGCGTGAGCGGCGAGGTAATGGCCGGCGGCCACCACGTGCCGCGTTCCCATAATGGTCATGCGCTTGCTCGTCATCCTGGCGTCTCCTCTATCCTGCACGTTGCGCGTCTCGAGTAATTCTAACCTGCGCCGTCAGGCCGGCCGGTGCAATTCATATATATTGGACGCCGCGCGCGGCAGCATCTTCGGGCTTGGTAGAATCCGGGCCTGCTCAAACCCCGTCCTGCGACCAGTCGCAGGCACATTCAGAGGAGAGTTTCGATATGAACGTCATGCGATTCTGGGCCGCCGCCGTGGCCGGATTTCTGACCGTCACCGCACCGGTGTGTGCGCAGACCTACCCCGCCAAGACGATCCGCATGGTGATTCCGTTTGCCGCAGGCGGCAACACCGACATCATCGGACGAATATTCGCGCCGAAAATGGCAGAGATCCTCGGTCAGCAGATCATCATCGACAACCGCGGCGGCGCCGGCAGCATCATCGGCACCGAGGCGGTGATGCGCGCCCCTGCCGACGGCTACACGCTGCTGTTCGCCTCGGCAGCGCACACGATCAACCCGGCGATGGTGAAAAAACTGCCCTACGACTCGGTCAAGGACTTTACCCCGCTGGGCGTGGTCGCCGACGTGCCGACCGCTTTCGTGATCCACCCCTCACTGCCGCCTAAGAACGTCAAGGAATTCGTCGCGCTGGCCAAGGCGCGACCGAACGACATCTTCTACTCGACGGCCGGCCAGGGTACCGTCGGCCACCTCGCCGCCGAGCTGCTGATCTCGACCACCGGCGCCAAACTCACTGGCGTCCACTACAAGGGTACCGGCCCGTCGATGATCGATCTCGTCGGCGGCCACGTGCAGATGCAGTTCCCGAGCATGCCGGCGGCCGTGCCCTACGTCGCCCAGGGCCGCATGCGCATGATCGCCCAGACCGGCGAGAAGCGCTCGCCGGCCGCGCCATCCGTGCCGACGATGATCGAACAAGGCTACAAGGACTTCATCGTCTCCAGCGGCTTCTCAATGTTCGGCCCAGCCAATCTGCCGAAGCCGATCGCCGACCGCGTCAACGCCGCGATGGCACAGGCGCTGAAGGATCCGAAAGTCAGCAAGACGCTGCTCGAGCAGGGCGCCGAACCCAACGGTAACTCGCCCGAGACGCACGACAGGTTCAACCGCGCCGAAATTCAGAAGTGGATCAAAGTGGTCAAGGCCGCAGGCATCCAGCCAAACTAACCGCAACTGTGCTTCCGCGCCATGCGCGGTGCGTTACTATACGGGGCCTGAGGCCCCGTATTTTTTATGTATCAATCGAGAATCGCCATGACACCCTTTGACTTCCAGTTCCCCTATACCTCACAACGCATGCCGGTGCTGGCACGCAACGTCGTCGCCACATCGCAGCCGTTGGCCGCGCAGGCGGGGCTGCGCATGCTGCTCAAGGGCGGCAATGCGGTCGACGCCATACTCGCCAGCGCAATATCGCTCACCGTGCTGGAACCCACCAGCAACGGCATCGGCAGCGATGCCTTTTGCATCCTGTGGGACGGCAAGAAGCTGCATGGACTGAATGCCTCCGGGCGTTCGCCGGCCGCGTGGACAGCGGAACGATTCAAAGGCGCTCAGGCCATGCCGCAGCGCGGCTGGGACTCCGTCACAGTGCCGGGTTGTGTTGCCGCGTGGGCCGACATGTCAGAAAAATTCGGCAAGTTGCCCTTTGCCGATCTGTTCGAGCCGGCAATCAAATATGCCAATGATGGGTACATGGTGACGCCAACGATCGCGCGGCTGTGGGCCAACCAGGCTCCCGAACTGAAGAACCAGCCCGGATATGCGGAGGCCTTCATGCCGCGGGGACGCGCGCCCGCACCGGGCGAAAAGTTTTCCTTTCCGGCGCAGGCCAAGACGCTGGCGCGAATTGCCGAGACCAGGGGCGAGGCCTTCTATAAGGGTGATCTGGCCGAAAAAATCGTCGCCTGGGCCAAGCAGCATGGCGGTGCGATGACCCTGGACGATCTCGCCGGCCATCGAAATGACTGGGTGGAACCGATCGGCATCGATTACCGCGGTTACACCCTGCACGAGATCCCGCCCAATGGTCAGGGCATCGCCGCGCTGATTGCCCTGGGCATCCTCGAAAATTTCGATATCGCCAAGATGCCGGTCGACTCCCCCGACAGCATGCATCTGCAAATCGAGGCGATGAAACTCGCTTTTGCAGACATCAATGAATATGTGTCCGATCCTGCGACCATGCGCATCAAACCTGCAGACATGCTGGACAAGGCCTACCTGAAAAAGCGCGCGCAGCTGATTGACATGAAAAAAGCACTGACCCCGGATTTCGGCCATCCGGCCAAGGGCGGCACGGTGTATCTGACCGCGGCGGACGAATCCGGCATGATGGTCTCCTACATCCAGTCAAATTTCGCCGGATTCGGCTCCGGCGTGGTCGTGCCGGGTACCGGCATCAGTATGCAAAACCGCGGTTACGGTTTCAGCCTGCGACCTGACCATGCAAACGTCGTCGCACCGAAGAAGCGTCCGTTCCAGACGATCATTCCCGGTTTCCTCACCAGGAACGGCAAGCCACTGATGAGTTTCGGCGTCATGGGTGGTTCCATGCAGGCACAAGGCCATATGCAGGTGATTTCGCGCATGGTTGATTACAGCCAGAATCCGCAGGCTGCCGCCGACGCACCGCGCTGGCGCATCGATACCGGCCTCAAGGTCGGCATCGAACACGGAGTATCTGCTGAAACCATCGCCAACTTGCGCGCACGCGGGCACGACATGCCGCAGGCGGATCGCTGGTCGACCGATTTCGGACGCGCGCAGCTGATTTACAAAATGGATGATGGCTATTTCGCCGCGTCGGAGCGGCGCACTGACGGCCAGGCCGTGGGATTCTGAACTGCGACGTCAGCGTAAGCACTAAAGGAGCGCCATGAAATACAGCCTGAATGAACGCAAAGTAATCTGCAAGGGCGATTACTGGATCGCTCCAAACGCCATCGTCA
>JBFKCU010000315.1:0-3801 GCA_041620115.1 Burkholderiales bacterium
ATACCCGCACCGGTTATCGGATGTGTCAGTCCCGCGGCATCACCCACCAGCTGGATTTCACCGATCGTCAGCTGCTCGCGCAGTCCGCCTACAGGAATCGCGCCACCGGTGCGCGACAGTATCTCCTCGCCGACGCGACCATCCGCAACCAGCAGACGGTGCAACGCATCGAGCGGCGTCTTCATGTCGGCATTGATGTCAGCATTCATGCCGAGCCCCAGGTTGGCACAATTCCCTTTCGGAAACAGCCACGCATAACCACCGGGATAAGCGGAAGACAGCCAGATATCGGTATCGTTGAACGGTCGTAACAACGGCACCGTGTATTGCCGTGTGTTGACCGTCTGCAACGGCGGCAACCCCAGCAGGCGGGCCACAGTCGAATGCGGACCGTCTGCGGCAATCATCACCCGGTAACGCACCGTCCACGCCCCCCCCGCATCCTTGATCTCCGCGGTGTGCCCCCCCGCATCCAGTGCAACCAGCACACTGCCCGTATGTACGATCGCACCGGCATCCATGGCCGACTGTGCCAGCGAACGGTCAAAGGCGGCGCGATCCACCATCAATCCGGTAAAGGGCGTATCCACTACCGTGCCGGAAGGCAGTACGCTTTTCATTGCGGTGATCCGCTGTGCCAGTACCGCCGGCCCCTGCGCGTGACGCGACAGCGGCAACGGGATGAACTCGGCGCACTGTACGGGCGTGCCGATTTCCCGCTTGCGGTCTATGGCAATGACACGCAATCCCGCGGCAGCAGCGACTGCTGCCGCCGCGCCGCCGCCGGGCCCCAGGCCGATGACCAGCACGTCACAGGCATCGCTCTTCATGAGTTAGGCGCCATCAACGGCTGCTTCAGCGCAAGTCGCGCCACGGCGATGAAATCGTCCGGCTTCAGCGTCAGCATGTCCACCTGCCGCCCGGAAAAAAAGGACGCGACTTTCTGCTCGAGGCGATCCAGCGGCAGATCGCGCAGCGCAGCCTCCAGATCTGCAATGGTGCGGCGGGGATTGATGAAAAAATCGCCGGTGAACCAGACCTGGCGGATTGTCCGGGTATGCCGGTCGAACACGACTGCAGCACGCAGCAGCCCGCCGGGGAATTTCTGCTCCGCCTCGACAATGGGCATGTCGGCGGCGGGCCGGCTGATCAACCCGACCCAGTCAGGGTGATCGATTTCGCGCAACGCGGCCTGATAGCGCTGGTTTTCGGAAAGAGTCAGATCGCCTTCACTGAACTCGACACCGAATTCGCTCTCGAATGCCTCGACCATGTTGCGGCGGATAACCGACGCTTCCGGTCGCCGGCCAAGCAGGTCCTTCAGATTAGCCACCCGCTCGCGCGCCGACGCAATTGCCTTGTCCGACAGCTTTTCCGCGGAAATGCGCAGCACCCGCAGCATCTTCTCGACGTCAAACTCGATCAGCAGCGTCCCCTGGAACATCAAGGCATCGCCGTCAAACGCGCCGCCGGTACCCGAAATCTTGCGACCGTCAACCTCGATGTCATTGCGCGGGCGAAAACGGGCATCCACCCCCAGTGCGCTGATCGCGGTCGCTGCCGCATGACAGATGCGCTGCGAAATGACCTGCATATCTGCAGTACCCAGGTCGCGCTTGTGCAAATAGAGTTCCCAGCCGATCTGGGTATCATCGAAATAAATCGCGCCGCCACCCGTGATACGCCGCTGTATGGTAATGCCCTGCTCGCGACAATAGTCCAGATCCAGCTCCTGCTCGGCGCTCTGGTGGTATCCGAGCAGGGCCGAGGGCGTAAAGCGCAGGAAGCGCAGTGTGCTGGGTATTTCCTCGGCCTGGCGTGCTTCCAGCAGCGCACGGTTCAACGCAATGTTCTGCGCCGCTGGCCGCAGACCGGTATCAATGACGCGCCAGTGGTTCATGCTGTTCAGCCCGTCACGATCGGAATGCCGGCGAGCTTGCCGGTCATCCGCGATTTGGACTGCTGTTTCGAAAGCCGCTGCTCTGCGATCAGGTCCTGCAGGTCCACGCGTATGCCGGACTCCTGCTCCAGCGCCATCACCTCGTCGCCCACCGCGATGGAACAACACGCCGGCGTCACCCGCACATCGCGACCCAGACGCACGGCGAGTTCAACGACGCCATCGGCCGGATGGGCGATCCCGTTCAGCCCCGCCATCACCGCATAGCTGTCGATTTCCGCCTTGATCCGGCCCGGGGGGCGCGCACAGCCGAGCAGCAGCGGCAGGTTCGGCAGCCGGCGGCGGGCATCCATGAAAAACTGGCCGACCTGCCGCGCATCCGGCGTGATGAACGGCCGCTGTGCCGGCGCATAAAACGGCATTACCACGACCAGCACCAGCGCCGATGGCTGATGGCGCGCCACGATTTCCAGCGCCTCCCACTCGCCGAGCAGTCGCCCGTAGTGCAGGCCGATGACGATATGCGGAACGACTTTCATGGAAGTCGCGGCCAGGCACTCGAGCGAACGCTCGAAGTCGGCGACACTGCGCTTCAGGTGATAGACCTGCGAAATGGTGTCCTGCGCACCGATGACATCCATCATCGCGGCATCGATGCCGGCGTCTTCCATGCGTCCGGCAATGCGCTCGTCGACCAGCGCCGTATGCAACGCGATCTTGAATGCGGGGAAAGCGTCCTTGATTCGGCGTACGACCGGGTAGTAACGGTCGTATTCGACTTCATTGCTGTGATTTGACCCGCCGGTCAGCAGCATGCCCTGTGCCCCGGCTGCGATCTGCTCGTTGACCACCTGCCACAATGCGTCCGGCGTGCGCGCCGGTATCATCGGCTCGAGGATTTTCGCCTTGCAATGGTCGCAGGCGAGCGCACACTCACCGCCGGTGATCGATACCGCCGGCCACGCGCTCTTGCCGCAACCGGCGAGTTCCGAAGTCACGTACGACTTGAACGTGGGCGTGTAGAAGTTGATACGCGGCTGGACCGCGCTACCGCTGCGCTCGATCTGCGCGACCAGTCCCGCATCAAGCTCTACGCCATCCAGGGGCTCGACGCTGGTAACGATATCCAGCCAGGGAGCGATATTCACCCTGGGACCTGTGCGCCGTCGAACTTCATCGGGTTCAGGCGCCGCACCCGGCAAAACCTTCCGCATTCATCTTGGCTTCAAAGGCCGCGGCGACAGCGCCACCGGTCACCAGGGCTGCGGAGTCCGCATCCCAGTTCGCCGGCTTCATCTTCACCATCCAGCCGGAACCATACGGATCGCTGTTGATCGAGCCGGGTGCCGAGGACAGCCCGTCGTTAATCGCCACCACCTCGCCGGACACCGGCGCCTTGACCGGCCCCACCCATTTGCCGGACTCGACGGTCGCTGCCGATTTGTTCTGCTCGACACTGCGGCCAACCTTCTTTGGCGTGCACGACACCACCTGTCCCGCCAGCGCCGCGGCGTACGCCGTCATGCCGATGGTCACGGTGCCGTCCCCTTCCTTGCGCGCCCAGACGTTGGTTTCGACGTTGTAATACAGGTCGTCAGGAATATTGCAGCCTTTGACTGTAGCCATGGTCTATCTCCTCTTTATCGCGAATCTCGAAAAAACAGTCAGAAAAACAGGACCTTGTCTGAACTCAGGATCAGATCGGCCAGTTCGCCGCCGCTCGACAGCTCGTCAACCTCCGCGATCACATCGTCCACTTCCATTTCATAGCCCGGCATCGCCGGACGGCACATGTAGAACTTAACACCGGCCGCCTTGGCATCGCGCATGAATTCAATAATTGTCTTGCCACCGTCCATGGCCGTCAAATGCTCGGGCACGCCTTTCTCGCAAAGCTTCAC
>JBFKCU010000316.1:0-3787 GCA_041620115.1 Burkholderiales bacterium
ACCCTGTTCAAGGGCGAGCCTAAAGCGCTGGATTACCGCAATATCGCCACGGCCGTTTTCAGCCATCCCCATGTCGGCACCGTCGGGTTGACCGAAGCCGAGGCGCGCGCGCAGTTTTCAGCGGTCGATATTTATCAGACCCGGTTTCGTCCCCTGAAGGCGACGCTCTCGGGGGCCGGTGAACAGGTGTACATGAAGCTGGTCGTTGACCGCGATTCGGATCGTGTGCTCGGCGCGCACATGGTTGGCGCCGAAGCGGGGGAGATCATTCAGGGTGTCGCGGTGGCGCTCAACTGCGGTGCCACCAAGGCACAGTTCGATGCGACCGTGGGCATACATCCGACCACGGCAGAGGAGTTTGTGACGTTGCGGGCCTGACCCGGAGTAGCGGTCAGGTGAACTCGGCGACGACCGGCGCGTGATCCGAGGGCCGCTCATTGCGTCGCGGCTCGGTATCGATGGCGCAGGATTTGCATGCGCTGGCCAGTGCATCGGTGGCCAGGATGTGATCAATGCGCAATCCCATCTTGCGGCGGAATGCGTTCATCCGGTAATCCCACCAGCTGAAGGTTTGCTCCGGCTGGTCGAAGAGGCGAAAAGCGTCTTTCAGCCCCAGCGCGGTCAATTGCACGTATGCGGCGCGCTCGGCTTCGCTGCAAAGCACCTTGCCGGCCCAGGCTGCGGGATCATGTACGTCGCGGTCTTCGGGGGCAATATTGAAGTCCCCCAGCAAGGCCAGCGAGGGAAACTGTGCAATTTCAGCGCGCAGCCACGCGGTGAGCGCCGACAGCCATTCCAGCTTGTAGCGATACTTGTCCGATTCCACGGACTCGCCGTTGGGGACATATACACACACCACGCGCACGCCGGCGAGCGTGGCGGCAATGACGCGTTTTTGCGGATCGTTGTATCCGGGAATGTCGCAACTGACTGCGCTGGCCGGTTGCCGCGTCAGGATGGCGACGCCGTTATAGGTTTTCTGGCCGCTGAACGACGCGTGGTAACCGGCAGCATTGATGGCCGCTACCGGGAAATTGATGTCCTCCAGCTTGGTTTCCTGCAGGCACAGCGCATCGGGGGTATGCGCGCTGAGCCAGTCGAGGACCTGTGGCAGCCTGACCTTCAGTGAATTGACGTTCCAGGTCGCGAGTTTCATTGCGCCGGCGCAGGCGGCGGCGCGGCGCCGTCCTGGGGCGCTGCCGCCTGAACCGGCGGTGCGGGCTTGGCTGCGGGCGCTGCGGCCGGTTTGGGTGCGGCATAGCCAGGAACGGGTTCGCGCGGGTAGCCGGCCGTATCCAGCGCCCTGTCCCAGGAGGTTTCGAGGTAACCCTTGAGTTGATCCCGGCCCACGAACAGCATGGGCACTTCCATGCCGCCGTTGGTAAGTTTCTTGTATCCAGCGACGTCGTCCTGCGGATTCTTCTCGGTGTACGGAATGCCGCGTCGTATCAAATGCGCACGCGCGCTGGTGCAGCCGTCACCGCAGTTGGACACATAGAGCGTCACCGGAAAGTTCTTTACCGCCTGCTGCAGGCCGTAGGGCAGCGTGGAGGTTTCGATGACGCTGCCGCCGACGGTGCGTCGCTCGACCTTTTTGGCATTGGCCGGCGGCGGCGTGTCACGCCACTCGACGCGTCCCTTGTCATCCACCCATCGATAAAGTTGTGCCGCCGTCGCAGTTGCGGCATGGACGGCCAGCACGGCCGCGAGCAAAACAGCGATTCTGGTCATAGCGGATACCTCGCGCAGTTTACCGGCCCGTCGAGGGCCCCCGGGTGTCGGGCGCCGTGGAACAGGCCGCAAGACTGCATGATACCGCGGCCACCGGCGTTTTTTTAAGCGCCTGCTTAAGCAGCTTGCGCGGTCATGCCGTTATGGCGCAACAGCGCGTCCATCTTCGGTTCGCGGCCGCGGAATGCAACAAAGGAATCCAGCGCGGGCCGGCTGCCGCCCACTGCGAGGACTTCATTCCAGAAACGCTGGCCGGTCGCCGGGTCGAGCACGCCGTTTTCCTCGAACAGGCTGTAGGCGTCCGCCGAAAGCACTTCGGCCCATTTGTAGCTGTAATAGCCGGCGGCATAACCGCCGGCGAAAATATGCGAGAAGTTATTGGGGAACCGGTTGTATTCCGGCGGGATCAATACCGCCACTTCGCGGCGGACTTCATCCAGCAACTGCAGCGCAGTCTGCGTGGCAGACGGGTCAAAATCAGAATGCAGGCGCAGGTCGAAGAGCGAAAACTCGATCTGGCGTACGGTTTGCAGGCCGCTCTGGAAATTCTTGGCAGCGATCATTTTGTCGAACAGGGTGCGGGGCAATGCACGGCCGGTGTCGACATGGCGTGTCATCGGCGGCAGCACGTCCCATTCCCAGCAGAAGTTTTCCATGAACTGGCTGGGCAGTTCGACCGCATCCCACTCCACACCATTGATTCCGGAGACGCCAAGGTAGTCGATGCGCGTGAGCAGGTGGTGCAGTCCGTGGCCGAACTCGTGGAACAGCGTGATCACCTCGTCATGCGTGAACAATGCGGGCTTGCCGCCGACGGGCGGAGAAAAATTGCAGTTGAGATAGGCGACCGGGGCCTGGACACCCTGCGCGGTTTGGCGGCGCGTGATGGCATCGTCCATCCAGGCACCGCCGCGCTTGGCCGGGCGTGCATAAAGATCAAGGTAGAACTGTCCCACCAGTGCGCCATTGCGATCGCGCAGCGAGTAGAACTTCACATCCGGATGCCATTGCGGCGCTTCGGTCGGCGTGATCGTCAGGCCGTACAGCGTCTCCACGACCTTGAACATCCCCGGGATCACCGCGGTTTCCGGAAAGTACTGCTTGACCTCATTTTCGGAGAAGGCGTAGCGTGAAACCCGGAGCTTCTCCGAGGCGTAGGCGATGTCCCAGGCTTCCAGCGCAGCCAGACCGAGTTCGCGGCGGGCGAAATCCTGCAATTCGGCAAGGTCGCGCGTGGCGTAGGGTTTGGCGCGGGCCGCGAGTTCGCGCAGGAATTCCATCACCTGCGCCGGGGTTTCCGCCATTTTGGGTTCCAGCGAATACTCGGCAAAATTACTGAAGCCCAGCAGTTGCGCGAGTTCGCGGCGCAAGGCGACGATCTCGGCGATCAGCGGGGTGTTGTCCAGTTGGGCCTCGCCGAACTCGGACGCCCGTGTGACATAGGCATGGTACATGCGCTCGCGCAGGGCGCGGTTGTCCGCGTACTGCAGCACCGGCATGTATGAGGGCGCATGCAGCGTGAATTTCCAGCCGGTCTGCTTGTCGGCCTCCGCGGCGGCACGGGCGGCCTCGCGGGCATCTTCCGGCAGTCCGGCGAGTTCCGCTTCATCGCTGACCAGGTGGGTCCAGGCGTTGGTGGCGTCGAGCACGTTGTCGCTGAAACGCGAGCCAAGCATGGATAGCCGATCGCTGATCTCGGTGTAGCGCTGCTTTTTGGCGGGGGCCAGTTCCGCGCCCCCTCTGCGAAAATCGCGCAGCTCGTTGTCGACGATTTTTTTCTGCGGTGCGCTGAGTGCGGCGAACCCCGTGCCGGCACGCAGTGCCTTGTACTCCCGGTACAGATCCTCGTTTTGACCCAGTTCGGTGTAGTACTGGGTGATCTTCGGCAGATTCGAGTTGTAAGCTTCGCGCAGTTGCGGGCTGTTCATGACGGCGTTCAGATGCCCGACTTGGCCCCAGGCGCGATGCAGGCGTTCGTTGGCATCCTCCAGCGGGCCGACAAAGTTGTCCCATGTCGGTGGCGCGGCGTCTGCCGTCAGGCGCGCAATCAAGGCGC
>JBFKCU010000317.1:0-3778 GCA_041620115.1 Burkholderiales bacterium
GCGCCCGACGACAAGACCTATGCCTACATGGAAGGCCGACCCTACGCGCCCAAGGGCCAGGCCTGGCAGCAGGCGCTGGACGCGTGGCGCGCGCTGGCGAGCGATGCGGGCGCGGGCTTCGACCGGGAAGTGAAACTCGATGCCACGCAGATCGCGCCCACCGCGACCTGGGGCGTGAATCCCGCGCAGGCGCTGCCGGTGACCGGCAAGGTGCCCGATCCCGCCGGCGTCAAGGACGCGCAGCTGCGCGCCGAATACGAAACCGCGCTCGAATACATGGCGCTCAAGCCCGGCACCGCGCTGCAGGACATCAAGCTCGACCGCGTGTTCATCGGCTCCTGCACCAACGGCCGCATCGAAGACCTGCGCGCCGCAGCCGACGTGGCGCAGCACGGCAAGGCCGTGGTGCCGACCTGGGTCGTGCCCGGTTCGATGAGCGTGAAACGCCAGGCGGAAAAAGAAGGCCTCGATCAGGTGTTCATCAAGGCCGGTTTCGAATGGCGCGATCCGGGCTGCTCGATGTGTACCGCCATCAACGGCGACCATCTGCAGCCGGGTGAGCGCTGCGCGTCGACGTCGAACCGCAATTTCCGCAATCGCCAGGGGCCGGGCGGGCGCACGCATCTGCTCAGCCCCGCCATGGCCGCGGCGGCGGCGCTCAAGGGGCGCCTCACCGACGTCCGTGAAATAATTAAATAAATCAATTACTTATAACCTACAAGCAGCCACAGAGGGCACGGAGTTCACAGAGAAAACCCAAAATCAGGATGCAGTTGTTTTGAAGTTCTCTGTGTCCTCTGTGAACTCTGTGGCTGAAGGGTTTTGACGTTTACGGAGTATCAAATGCAGCCGTTTACCACTCTGAGTGCGATCGCCGTGCCCATGCACGAAGCCAACATCGACACCAACCAGCTGTGTCCGACGCGCTTCAACAAGGTGCCGCGCGGGCCCAAGTACCGCGAGATCCTGTTCTACGACTCGCGCTTCCGGCCCGACGGCACGCCGACCGAGTTCGTGTTGAATGCCGCACCGTACGACCAGGCCGGCATCATCGTCGCCGACCGCAACTTCGGCTGCGGCTCGTCGCGCGAGACTGCGGTGTACGCGCTTTATGAGTTCGGTATCCGTTGCGTGATCGCGCCCAGCTTTGGCGACATCTTCGCTGCGAACTGTGCCAAGAACGGGCTGCTGGCGCTGACATTGCCGGAGGACGAATGCGCGGCCATCCGCCGCCAGCTGCAGGATAAACCCGGTGCAAAACTCAGCGTCGACCTCGCTGCGCAGACCGTGACCGATGTGGCCGGCCAGGTGCACCGGTTCGAAATCCATGAAGTGCGCAAGCGCTGCCTGCTCGAAGGGCTGGACGACATCGCGCGCACCCAGCAGTACGCGGAGCGCATCGCCGGCTTCGAGCAAAAATACAAACAGGCGCGGCCGTGGCTGGATGCGGCGGCGCGCACGGGCTGACGGTTAGTGCAGGTTTTTCGGCAGTACACCACCAGGAGGAAATACCGATGCAGGCAATACCAGGCAAAACAATAATCACGCTGGCGCAGGCCGCACTGTGCGCTGCCCTGATCGCAGCACCCGCCGCTGCGCAGAACTGGCAGCCTGACAAAAACGTCGAAATCGTCATCAACACCGGGCCGGGCAGCGGACAGGACGTCACCGGGCGCTTCATGCAGAAACTGCTGCAGGACCTGAAGCTGGTGCCGACCTCATCGACTGTGGTCAACAAGCCGGGCGGTGGCGGTGCCATTGCCTACGGCTACATGAACCAGCACCAGGGTGACGGGCACTATGTCGCGATTGCGTCGAAGAGCCTGCTGACCAATCACATCATGGGCCGCGCGCCGGTGACCTATACCCACCTCACGCCGCTGGCGATCCTGTTCGAGGAATACATCGCCGTCGCAGTCAAGGCGGATTCAGCGATCAAGGACGGCCGCGACCTGCTGGCGCGCATGAAGGCAGATCCGGCATCGGTGAGCTTCGGCGTGGCGACCAGCCTCGGCAATCCCAATCACCAGGGCGTGGCGATGGCGCTGAAACGCGTCGGCGTCGATGTGCGCAAGGCCAAGAACGTGGTGTTTCAGTCCGGCGGCAACGCCATCACTTCGCTGCTCGGCGGCCACGTCGATGTGGTGCCGGGCTCGGTGGGCCTGATGCAAAGTCATCTGCAGGCCGGCAGCATCCGCGTGATCGCCATCGCGGCGCCGCAGCGGCTGACCGGCTTGTTCGCCCAGGTGCCGACCTGGAAGGAACAGGGCGCGGATGCCATCGTTTCCAACTGGCGTGGCCTGATCGGCCCCGGCGGCATGACCCCGGCGCAGACGGCGTACTGGGATCGCGCCACGCGCCAGTTCACGCAGAGTGAAGCGTGGAAACAGGAACTCGCGAAGAAAAACTGGGATGATGAATACAAGGCCAGCGCCGAGACGCGCAAGTACATGGACGCGGAGTACGCGGAGCTGAAGGGCTTCCTGACCGAGATGGATCTGGCGAAAACCAAATGACGCATTGCCGGGCAGAGGCGGGATGCCTGACGTTGTGCGCGGCGTTGGCGGACTGAACATGCATGTCCTTGCGCGTATGCTGATCTGGATCGCCATCATCCTCGCCGCGCTGGCCTTACTGCTGGTCATTGCAGGGCGGCTTGGTTGGCTGCACGGTACGCCGCCGGCCGATCTGGGCGTGCGCGACGGTCGGCTGAAGCCGCCGTCCAACACGCCGAACAGTGTCAGCAGCCAGGCCGTGCTGTATCCCGATCACCCGCAGCGCAGCTATGCCGACATCGCGCCCTTCCCGGTGCAGGGCGACGGCGCGGCGATGCTGGCGCGGATCGAAAACACCGTCGCCGCCATGCCCGGCGCCCGCGTGGTGACCCGCGAACCGGATTACCTGTATGCGCAGTTCACCACACCGCTGCTGCAGTTCGTCGACGACGTGGAGTTCTGGTTCGATCCGGCAGCGAAGGTGATCCACGTGCGCTCGGCGTCGCGCATCGGGCGCGGCGACCTGGGTGAGAACCGCCGGCGCGTCGAAGCGGTACGGTTGAGGCTCGCGGCCGCCCGCTGAGCACGCGTCGCGCGGCGGTTTGCAATCCGCCGCCGGCTGCACTACGGTGGGCATGAACATCCCGATCAAACCGCAGGACAGGTGACCACCCATGGCAAAGAGCCCGTCGAAGACCGTATCCCTGGTGCTGGGCAGTGGCGGTGCGCGCGGCTTCGCGCACATCGGCGTCATTCACTGGCTCGAGGAACACGATTACAAGATCGAGTCGGTTTCCGGCTGCTCGATGGGCGCGCTGATTGGCGGCGCTTATGCGGCAGGCAAGCTCGACGAGTACGAGCAGTGGGTGTGTTCGGTGAGCAGGGCCGACATTTTCCGGCTGCTCGATTTGTCATGGGGGGGCAACGGGTTTTTCAAGGGCGAGCGGCTGATGCACGCGCTGAAGGATTTTATCGGCGACCGCCTGATCGAGGACCTGCCCATTGCCTATACTGCTGTCGCCGCCGACGTCACCAGCGAGAAGGAAATCTGGCTGCGGACCGGCAAGCTTGCCGATGCGATCCGCGCATCGATTTCGATGCCGATGTTTTTCACGGCGTTTCATCACAACGGCGTGGACCTGGTGGACGGCGGCGTGCTCAATCCCGTGCCGGTGGCGCCGACGCTCAACGACGAGACCGACCTCACCATTGCCGTGAACCTCGTGGGGCCGCCGATCCAGCGCAAGGCGCAGGCCGAGCAGGCTGAAGCCGACGATGAAGAC
>JBFKCU010000318.1:0-3769 GCA_041620115.1 Burkholderiales bacterium
GAGACATTTGGTCGCTTCCAGCAGGCTGGTCTCAGGCGTGACGACGCGGTCAATGACTGGTTTTCCGTACTTGCTCTCGCCAATCTGGAAATAAGTCGTCTCCGGGGTCGCTTCGATGAAATTGCCTTCGCTGTACACTTGAAACAGGCGCATGCGCCCGCCGGCGATCTGTCCGCCGACAATGAATGAAGCGCCAGCATCAACGTTGGCCTGCTGCAGGTAAGCGCCGTCGCGTGCGCGCACGTCGCGCATCGCCTGGCCCACCATTTCCGCTACCTCGTACATGGACTTCGCATCGAAGAGCGTTCGTTTTGCACCGGGATCGCGCCGGTCTTCGTCGAGCAGGTTGATCGCACTTTGCGTAACCGACAGGTTGCCCGAGCTGAGGATGACAATAACGCGGTCGCCGTCGCGGCTGAATACCCGCATCTTGCGGAACTTGGAAATGTGATCGACACCGGCATTGGTGCGCGAATCCGAGGCGAACACCATGCCCGCATTCAGAGTTAATGCTACGCAATAAGTCATTGTGGCTAAAGGCGCGTGAAAGACAGTGCCGAAGCATAGGGGATGCGACCGGGCCTGACAAGCTGCAATTGGCGATGCTTTTGCGTCTCTGCTCCGTTGCAAAGGACGGCATCAAGCGCTCTGCTTCTGGGTGGCGGTCTGGAACGACTTCGTTTCCGGTTCAAATACGGGCACCAGGAAGTGCTGATTCAGCTCGGCGTCGAGCTTGTGGAGCTTTTCCAGGAACTCCATCAGGTATTCGTGCAGCCCGATCTCCATGATCTGATCGACGCGCCCGTAATGCAGCTGCGCGTGCAACTCGCCGGCAAGACGTTCGGGCTCCATCGATTCCTTCTTGCACAGATCGCCGAGGATTTCGTAGATCTCGTTCATGCAGGCATGTACGGAGCGCGGCATGTCATCATGCAGCAGCAGCAGTTCGGCGACCCGTTTCGGCGTGATGACGTCGCGGTAGATGCGACGGTACGCGCTCAGCGCGCTGACCGAGCGCAGCAACGCACTCCACTGGTAGTAGTCCACCGCGCCGCCGACTTCTTCGGCGCTCGGCAGCAGCGTGTGGTACTTCACGTCGAGCAGCCGCACCGTGTTGTCGGCGCGCTCCATGAAGGTGCCGAGCCGGATGAACTGGTAGGCTTCGTCACGCAGCATCGTGCCGACGGTCACGCCGCGAAACTGGTGCGATTGCGTCTTGATCCACTCGAAAAATTCGTTGATGCCGCCGTTGCTCAGAGCGGTCTCGCTGCGGCTCCGAAGTTCCAGCCACATCGCGTTCAGGTCTTCGTACATTTCCGTCGTCAGCAGACCGCGCATGCTGCGGCCGTTTTCGCGTGCGGCACGCATCAGTGAATAGATGCTGGATGGATTGGCGCTGTCTGTCACCATGAAGTGCAGCACTTTGTCCGACGTGATCGGCCCGGGATGATTGGCGTAATAGTCGCTGGCGAGGCCGTTGATGATCAGTGGCAGCGCCCACGGGTCCGCCCAGGCCTGATCCGTGTCGGTGACGCGGTATGGCAGCAGCGACATGCGATAGGTGATGTCTAGGAGGCGCGCCGTGTTCTCGGCGCGCTCGATTTGCCGCGACATCCAGTAGAGGTTGTTCGCCTGGCGACTTAACATGATTGATCCTCCAGTACCCAGGTGTCCTTGGTGCCGCCGCCCTGAGATGAATTGACCACCAAAGATCCTTCGCGCAAGGCCACCCGCGTCAGGCCGCCGGGCACCAGCGTGACTTCGCGGCCGGCCAGCACATAGGGGCGAAGATCGACGTGCCGCGGCACGATGTCCGAATCGATGAACGTGGGACACGTCGACAGCGCAAGCGTTGGCTGAGCAATATAGTTTTTCGGATTTTTTTCGATGAGCTTGCGAAACTCCGCGATCTGCGCCTTGGTTGAGGTCGGGCCGACGAGCATGCCGTAGCCGCCGGAACCGTGAACCTCCTTGACCACCAGTTCCGGCAGGTGCGCGAGCGTATAGGCCAGATCTTCGGGGTCGCTCAATTTGTAGGTCGGAACGTTGTCGATGATCGGTTTTTCATTCAGGTAGTACTCGATCATCTGCGGCACAAACAAATAAGTTGACTTGTCGTCGGCAACACCCGTGCCGATCGCATTGGCGAGATTGACGTTGCCGGCCCGGTAGGCCGAAAAAAGTCCGGGCACACCCAGTGCTGAATCCGGGCGGAAAGCCAGCGGATCCAGAAAATCGTCGTCTATGCGGCGATAGATCACGTCCACGCGCTGCGGACCTTCGGTAGTGCGCAGATAGACGACGTCGTTGGCGACAAACATGTCCTGGCCTTCAACCAGTTCCACCCCCATCTGCTGGGCGAGGAAGGCGTGTTCGAAGTAGGCGCTGTTGTGGGCGCCCGGCGTCATAACGACGACCGTGGGCTGGCTGGCTTGCGGCGGTGCGACCGCGCGCAGGTTTTCCAGCAGATCGTCAGCAAAATGATCGACCGGCGCCACCGGCATCAGACTGAAGAGATCCGGGAACAGCCGCATCATCATCTTGCGGTTTTCGAGCACGTAGGACACGCCTGACGGCGTGCGCAAATTGTCTTCGAGCACGTAAAACTGGCCCAAATCGGTCTTGACGATGTCAACGCCGGCAATGTGCACATAGACGTCGCCGGGCAGTTTCACGCCCTTCATCTCCGGCCGGTAGGCGGGGTTGCCGGTAATTTGGGATTCAGGAATGATGCCGGCCTTGATGATTTCCTGGTCGTTGTAAATGTCTTTAAGGAATGCATTGAGGGCGCGCACCCGCTGGCACGCACCATCACTGATGATCTTCCAAGCGGCGGGGCGGATGATCCGCGGAATGATGTCAAACGGAATGGAACGCTCGGTCCCGGACTCGTCGCCATAAACGGCAAACGTGATGCCCAGCCGCGTATACAGGGCGTTGGCTTCGCGTTGTTTCTGCTCCAGGAAACCCGGTGCTTGTTTGTCCAGCCACTCGGCATGCGCGCGATAATGGGGGCGGACGGATCCGTCCGCTTCACGCATTTCGTCAAACGGAATCTTGGCACTCATGGTGCTCCCTTTCATGTTGTTATTTTTTATTTTTTGTTATTTATGTATGACCGCGCTATGGACTATGCGTTCCCTTAAAATATCGGAAAAGCAACAAATAGACCAATTGCGCGGTCATACGCGGGTGTCGTGAGCGGTCTTGTTTTTGCCATGCAACACATGCGCACCGGTCGTAAGCCGGGTGTCGCAACAACCTTAGTGAATTCAATGAATCCCCGTAAACATCTGCAGTTGGTTGAAAATCAGGGCGTTGCTGCTGCCACGTGGGTGGAACATGTCGGAGCGCGTTTTGATGCGGGCGGCACCGCGATGGTGCGCGCGGTGGCGGATTACGCTGCCCGCGCTTTGCCGCCTGCGGTGCTGGCGCAGTCGCAGGCAGTCGTGGAAACGCTGCTCGAACTGGAGCTGGACCACGAATCGGTAGCGGCGGCATTGCTGGTGCCGGTGTTGCGTGCACGCCCTGAATCAGTGCAGGAAATTCGTGAAAGTTTCGGCGCCAATATCGCCGAGCTTGCCGAGGGCGTGATGCGCATGGGCGAACTCGGCGTGCTGTCGGGCAGTGCCGATGCGCTGACCAGGCCGGAGGCGCAGGCGGCGCAACTGGAGGCCTTGCGCAAGATGCTGCTGGCCATGGTGCAGGACGTGCGCGTGGTGCTCATCAAGCTGGCGGATCATCTGCAGGAATTGCGGGTCTTGGTGAA
>JBFKCU010000319.1:0-3746 GCA_041620115.1 Burkholderiales bacterium
CACTGGCGAAACGCTCAATGGAACTGATGGCCGAAAAAGTGATGCCGCAGGTCAACGCCGCCATAGGCAAACCCGCATTACGGGTCGCCACTGCATCCTGATTCCGCGAAACTGGAACTCATGCGGCACTCCGGTGTCTGTCCCTGAGCGTATTTTGTTTTGAAGGCCGCCAATGTTGAACTTGATGCACTGCGTACTGTGGACTGCCGCCCGGCGTTTGACCGGGCAGGTCGCCGTACGCCTGCATTCCGGCGCCCTGTTGTTTGCCGACGGCACCTCCTGCCGCCAGCCCCTGCCCAATCCGGAGCACCGAAACGCCTTTGTTTCCTGTGCCCGGTAACCTGACCCGCCCCTGAGTTTTCCACCCGGCGGCACAGGTCGCCGGGCTTCCTCACCTGATCCTGAGCACCGGCGTTGCCATTGCGCATCGCTGACGCTGCTCTTGTCCGAACCCCATTCATACGAGGCTGAAAACTCATGGAAAAAAATACTGCGATCTGGCTGACTGCCCACGACCTGAACCGGCTGCGCCATCTTGTGGCCGATCTCACCAGACAGACGCGCGGCATGCAGGCCGGTGTCGATGCACTGGAAGAAATTCTCGATGTCGGAAACGTCGTCCTGCCGAACGAAATCCCGCATAACGTCGTCACGATGAATTCGAGGGTCGTCTTTGATGACCTGAAGGCGCGGGAGGAACGCGTGGTCACCATCGCCTACCCGGACGATGCAGACCCGGCCCGCGGAAAAATCTCGATCCTGTCACCCGTGGGCGCCGCCCTGCTCGGGCTGGCGGAGGGTTCTGAGGCAGAACTGCCTCTGCCACACGGCCAGACCGCACGCATCCGCATCCGCGAGGTCGTCTATCAACCGGAGGCCAACGGCGAATACGCCCTTTGACCTGAAGGCGAATCAGGCAAGAGTGAGGGGGAAACCCCCTCACTTCAGGAGTCCGGTGCCGCCCGCCGCAGAACGCCTGATGCCAGATACATTATTGATGCGGATCGTACATCCGGCTCTCAACGTCCTTTAATACATCGGCCGGCTTGGGCATGCCGGCATAGCCGCCCTTGTGCGCCACATTGGCCACGGCCGCAGCAATCCGCGCCGAGACCTCGCGAATGCGCGGCAGCGAGGGATAAAGGCTGCCCTGCGCCAGATCGGACTCGGTCACCAGATGCGCCAGCGTGTGCGCTGCGGTCATGAACATGTCGTCGCTGATCTTTGCAGCCTTGCTGACGATGGCGCCCAGGCCGACGCCGGGGAAAATGTAGGAATTGTTGCCCTGCCGCGGCACGAACGTCTGGCCGTCGAGGTCCACCGGATCAAACGGACTGCCGCAGGCAAACAGCGCCTGGCCTTTGGTCCAGCGATAAGCCTCCTCCGCCGTGCATTCCGCCTGCGAGGTCGGATTCGACAATGCAAAGACGATGGGTCGCTTGTTCAGCCGCGCCATCTCCTCCAGCACCTCGCGCGTGAAAGTGCCGCCCACCGCGGCGACGCCGATGATGGCCGAGGGTTTCAGCGCCTTGATCGCACTGAGAAAATCACCAATGGGCGCATGGTCGTGAGCATAGGTCAGCTTGTGGTGTGCCAGCTTCTGCCGGCTCTTCACCACCAGGCCCTGAGAGTCCACCAGCCAGCAGGTGCGCAATGCCTCTTCGCGTGACAGGCCCTGCGCAATCATCGCCGACACCACCAGGTCGGCGATGCCGGTTGCGGCTTCGCCCGCGCCCAGGAACAGGATTTTCTGGTCAGTCAGTTTCTCGCCGGTGATCCGCAGCGCCGAGAAGATTCCCGCCAGCGCCACCGCCGCGGTGCCCTGGATGTCGTCATTGAAACTGCACACCTGGTCACGGTATTTTTCCAGGAAGCGAAACGCATTGTGGTTGGCAAAATCCTCGAACTGGATCAGCACGCCCGGAAATACTTCCTTGGCCGCAGTAATGAATTCCTCGACGAACTCGTCATAGGCCGCGCCGGTGACGCGGCGCTGGCGCAGGCCGACGTAAAACACGTCTTCACGCAGTTTGTCATTGTTGCAGCCAACGTCCAGCGTGACAGGCAGGCACAGTTCGGGATGGATGCCGGCGCAGGCCGTGTAGAGCGAAAGTTTACCCACCGGTATGCCCATGCCGTTGGCACCGAGGTCGCCCAGGCCCAGGATGCGTTCGCCGTCGGTGACGACGATGATGGCTGCCGGATACGGCCAGTTCTGCAGCACTTCCCTGATTTGGCCGCGATCCTTGATGCTGATGAACATGCCGCGCGGCCGCTGAAAAATGCGGCCGAATTCCTGGCACGCGAGACCGACCACGGGCGTGTAGACCAGCGGCTGCATCTCGTCGATGTGTTCGCTCAGCACGCGGAAAAACAGGCTTTCGTTGCGGTCATGCAACGCGTTGAGCGCGACAAACTTGGCCAGCGGATCCGTCAGCCGGCGGAAACTCGCCAGAAAGCGCTCCTCCTGCTCGCCCTGGGTGTGCACATGCGGCGGCAGCAAGCCGCGCAGGCCCAGCGCTTGGCGCTCCGCGTCGGTAAAAGCCGTGCCCTTGTTCAGGATCGGATCACGCAGCACGTCCAGACCACGCTTGGTGTGCGCTGACGCAGAACCGCCCGCCGAATCAGATTTTTGCATCAACTGCTCCTCTTACGATTTTGTCATCGCACCATTGCGGCGCGCATTTATTTGCCAGATGGTTCCCATTTTACGGTGTGGCGGCCGCTGATTAGAAAATACTTTGGTAATGACGCGGCAATCGCAAGCGCGCGTACTGGACAAAACCGGAAAAACAGGTCGCGACGACGCACCGCAACATCCATCCGCGAACGCGAAATATCAACCGCTGTTGCGCAGGCCGGCAGCGATGCCGTTGATGCTCAGCATGATGGCGCGGCGGATCACTTCGTCATCCTCGCCCGCGCGCAGGCGCCGCAGCAGTGTCGCCTGCAGATGATTGAGCGGATCGATATACGGCGAGCGGTTGCGGAAACTGCGCGCCAGCGCAGGATTCGACTGCAGCAGTTCCGTCTGGCCGGTGATGGCCAGCAGGTGACGGCGCGTCAGTTGCCATTCGTCGCGGATTCTGCCGAACACATGCTCGCGCACGGCCGCGTCCGGCAGCAGCTCGGCGTAACGCGAAGCAATGCCGAAATCGCATTTGGACAGCACCATGTCCATGTTCGACAGCAGGGTCTGCAGGAACGGCCAGTTGCGGTACATGTCGCCGAGTTTTTCGAGAGTGCCGGCGCCTTCGCGCTCGATCATCGCCGCCACGGCGCTGCCAAAACCGTACCAGCCCGGCAACATGATGCGCGACAGCGACCAGCTGAACACCCACGGAATCGCGCGCAGGTCATCCAGCTCCCAGGACGGCTTGCGCGCAGACGGCCGGCTGCCGATGCGCAACTGCGCGATCTCCGCGATCGGCGTGGCATTGCGGAAGAAATCGATGAATCCCGGCGTTTCAGCAACGAGTCCGCGGTAGGAACTGAAGGCATCTCGGCTCAGCGTTTCCATTACCGCGCAGTACGCTGCTTCGTCCTTGCCCGCGCCACCGGTTTCCAGCAGCGTCGCCTCCAGCGTTGCCGCGAACAGCGTTTCCAGATTGCGCCGGCCGATATCCTTGTCCGCATATTTGCTGGCGATGACCTCGCCCTGCTCGGTGATGCGGATCTGCGCGTTGACCGCGCCCGGCGGCTGCGCCAGCACGGCCTCGTAACTCGGGCCGCCGCCGCGGCCCACG
>JBFKCU010000320.1:0-3736 GCA_041620115.1 Burkholderiales bacterium
CGCTCGGCCAGCGTCGGGCTGCCCTTGCCGGTCCAGACGAAAGCGTCGAGCGCAAGCCGCGCCACGCGGTCCGGATGGCGTTCGGCGAACATCGCCGCGCGCAATGCGCCCGACGAGATGCCGTAGGTCAGGAAACTTTTTGCCCCCGTGGTCTTGACGATGTAGTCCGTCGCTGCCTTCAAATCGTCCGCGCCGTTGGCGATATCGAAATAGATGTCGCGCGACTTGTCGGAGCGGCCATAACCTTCCATGTCAACGCACCAGGTATTGAAGCCGCGCTGCGCGAACCAGTCCATCGCCGATGAACCCGGCCGGCCCGGAACCTGCAGGTCGAAGGTCGGCTGCGACGCCATCGAGGACCCGTGCACGAACAGCACCGTGCCGTTCGCGCCCTTGCCATCGGTCGCCGCTTTTTCCCACAGGAATAGCTTGATGTCGCCCTTGCGGGTCCAGTGTTCCTTGCCGGCAATCGCGGCGTCTTTTACGGTTTGATTCATCGGTATTCTGGGCCGGAAAAAGCCGGCTGGTCTGAGGGGAGCGCAAGTCTAGGATACGGAACCCGCCCAGTCAAACCGCAGGGTGGCCTATATAATCAGCTGATCCCGATTTGTTCCACTGCTCCCGCCGCCATCCGGCGCCGCTACCGGTTCCACATCATGACGACCCGCGCGACAAAAAAATGCCCGTGACCGCAAACTATTCGACGCAGTTTCGCAATATCAGGGACGAAGTCAGCCCCGCGGAATGGGAAACGCGGGTCAACCTGGCTGCCTGCTACCGCCTGACCGACCGCTTCGGCATGACCGACCTGATCTACAACCACATTACCGCGCGCATTCCCGGTGATGACGAACACCTGCTGATCAATCTCTACGGCCTGCTCTACAAGGAAATCACCGCCTCCAGCCTGGTCAAGATCGACCTCGAGGGCAATATCCTGTGGAAACCCGATACCGACTACGGCATCAACAAGTCGGGCTACGTGATCCATGGCGCCATCCATCGTGCACGGCCGGAACTCAAGTGCGTGATGCATACCCACACGCGTGCCGGCATGGCCGTATGCTCCATGCAATGCGGCCTGCTGCCGATGACCCAGACGTCCATGCGCTTCGTCGGCCATCTCGGTTACCACGATTACGAGGGCCCGGCCGTCGACCTGGCCGAGCGCGAACGCCTGGTGCGTGACCTCGGACCGCATGACGCGATGATCCTGCGCAATCACGGCCTGCTGACCTGCGGCGCCACCATCCAGCAGGCCTTCAACACCATGTACCAGCTCGAGATGTCCTGCCGCTCGCAGGTCGATGCGATGGCCGGCGGCCAGCAGATCGTGCTGCCGCCCAAGGAAGTGATCGACCACACGGCCAATCTGTACCAGCCGGGCACGCGCCGGCCGTACGGCGTGCTCGAATGGCATGCCATGCTGCGCCTGCTCGATGCCGAATCGAAAAACTCGGGTTATCCGCCCTACTGGCATTGATCCGCATCTGAACCAACAACACTACGTCCTGGACAAACATGGATTTCAGCATTTCTGAAGAACAACGCGCCTTCGTCGAGACCGTGCGCAAGGTCTGCCAGAAGGAATTCGCGCCACGCGCGATCAAATATCTGGATGGCACCTGGCCCGCCGAGAACATGAAGCGGCTGGGGGAGATCGGTGTGCTTGGCATGGCCGTGCCCGAGGAATACGGCGGTTCGGGACTGTCGATCCTCGATACCGTGCTGGTGCTCGAGGAAATCGGCAAGGTCTGCTACGTGACTGCGATGGGCGCACTCGGCGAAGTCGGCACACAGACCCGCATCATCGCGACCTTTGCGCCGGAGGAAATCAAGCGCAGGATCCTGCCGCGGGTCGCCACCGGCGAGGCCATACTCGCCATCTGCATGACGGAACCTGACGCCGGCACCGATGTGCCCAGCTACAGGACCAACTGCACCGTCAAGGGCGACCGCGTCATCCTGCGCGGCGCCAAGACGCTGATCTCGCGCGCCGACATCGCCGAGATGTTCGTGGTGTTCACCCGCGTCGACAACAAGCCGGGCGCGGAAGGCATCGGCTGCGTGCTGGTACCGGGCGGCATCAAGGGCCTGACCGCACAGGCGACCTACCACACCATGGGCGGCGAATACCTCTCGGACGTGGTCTTCGACGATATCGAATTGCCGCTGGAGAATCTGGTCATTCGCGACAACGGCATGAAAAAACTGCTGTCGGCCTTCAACACCCAGCGTTGCCTGAACCCGGCGATCTGCCTGGGGCTTGCCGAAGGCGCGCTCGAAGAGGCGGTCAAGTACATGCGCGAGCGTTCGGCGTTCGGCAGGAAAATCGGCGACTTTCAGGGCATGCGCTGGAAGGTGGCCGACATGTACATCCAGATCGAAGCCGCGCGCGGCCTGCTTTATCGCGCTGCCGTGTCAGGTGACAAGTTTCCCGACCCGACACTAGCGGCAATGGCAAAAATCTACACCAATGAGATGTCGATCCGCGTCACCAGTGAGGCCATCCAGGTGCATGGCGGCTATGGCTTCACCGACGAATTCGCGGTATCGCGGTTTTTCCGCGGCACACGCTACGGCAGCCTGGGTGGCGGCACCACCGAAACGCTGCGCAACATGGTCGGCCGCAAACTGGTCGAACAGATGGATCTGGCCTCAGGCTGCCTGGGAATGGATTACTTCTAGCCGGATCAATACACCGGCTTCGAGCGGAAATGCCGCTCGCGATCCATGGACTTGACCTTCACCGCCTCGACCTTGTTGCCCTTCAGCACGTCGAGCGTGACCTCCACGCCCGCGTCGCCGCTTTTCCACAGCCTGGCATAGAAATCGGCCTGCCCGGCCAGCGGCTTGCCGCCTAATCCGACGATGATGTCGCCGGGCTTCAGGCCCGCATCCTCGGCCGGTCCTTCGCTGGATACGCGGGTAACAATCACCTTACCCTGCACCTCCTGCGAAGTGATGCCCAGCCACGGGCGCGGCTTGGTAGTGTTGCGCCCGTTGGCGATGATGTCACCCAGCACCGGTTTCAGCGTATCGATGGGCACGAACATGTTGCCGGGAATGCTGCCTTTGCCGATGGCATCACCCACCGCCAGCGAACCGATGCCCAACAGCTTGCCTTCACGGGAGAGCAGCGCAGCGCCCTGCCAGTTGACCGTCGCCGGTGCGGTATAAATGGCTTCATCGAGCAGGTATTCCCAGTAGCCGACAAAAGGCCGCTTGGACACGATGTAAGCCGGCGCCACGCCGTCAAAACCGACAATCAGCACCAGATCACGCAGGTTGGCCACTGTCGATTCGCCGAAATCCACCGGCTTGATCGGCAACGGCTTCAGCGATTTCACCAGCCCTAGACCGGTGGCAACATCGTACGCAATGACATTCGCCGGAAACTTCCGGCCGTCCGCGGTCGACAGCTCGACGGTGTCGGCTTCGGTGACGAGGTAGCCGATGGTCAGCACCAGACCGCTGGAATCGATGACCACGCCCGTGCCTTCCCGCTGCGGTCCGAGGGTACGCGCGCTACGTGCGTCCGGCACGGCCTTGACCGTCAGCTTGACCACCGAAAACTGATCGACGGTCATTTCGCGGTCTGGCGCAGCAGCAAGCGCAGCGCCAGAGCCGGTGCCAAGCGCAACGATCAATACGGCGGCCATGCGCCGCAGGTTCCGCACTAGTTTGCAGGATGTGTCCATCACGTATCTCCAGTTGATGCCGCTGCAGCGCATCC
>JBFKCU010000321.1:0-3732 GCA_041620115.1 Burkholderiales bacterium
CACATCGCCGCCGCTCACCCAGCTTGAAGTCGCGCCGGGTCAGCATGTGATCGAGATCCGCAACGGCCGGTTTCCGCCGTTGACCGTCGACATCAATCCCGTTGCGGCCGAGAAAATGACCATCACCCATACGTTCAGTGCGAAGAGCACCGCGCCCGGAAGCCGGGACCCGAGCCTGCGCGACAAGGCACGCGAAGGCTGGCGCGAATTCCGCAGAGGCATCGGTTTCTGATGACTGAGCCGGCGATCACGCAGCTGGGGCGCTACAAGATCCTCGCCGAACTCGGGCGCGGCGCCATGGGCGTCGTCTATCGCGGCGAGGATCCGTTGCTCAGCCGCGCCGTTGCCATCAAAACCATCATCATGTCAGCGGATATGCAGGAGCGCGCCGAATACGAGGCCCGCTTTTATCAGGAAGCCAAGGCCGCGGGCAGCCTGAACCATCACAATCTCATCACCATCCACGACATCGGGCGCGAAGGCGACATCGTCTACATGGCGATGGAGCTGCTCGACGGCGTCGATCTGCGCGAGCTCATGATGCGCGGCCGCGTGGCACTCCCGCTTGCGCTGGATATCGCCGCACAGGTGGCCGACGGCCTGGCTTACGCCCACGAGCGCGGCGTCGTGCATCGCGACATCAAGCCCGCGAACGTGATGATCCTCCGTGGCCGGCACGCAAAAATCATGGATTTCGGCATCGCACGCCTGCGGATATCGGAAGTCCAGACGCAGGCCGGCACGATGCTGGGGTCGCCCAAATACATGTCACCCGAGCAGATCACCGGGCTGCGCGCCGATCACCGCTCCGATATTTTTTCACTGGGAATCGTACTCTACGAACTGGTCTCGGGCGCAGCGCCGTTCTCGGCATCCACCGTCACCGCGCTGATGCACCATATTGCGACGACGACACCGCCGCCCCCCAGCGCGGTCGACCGGTCCCTGCCGGGCATGCTCGACCTGATCATCACCAAGGCGCTGGAAAAAGAACCCGACGCGCGCTATCAGGACGCGCAGGAAATCGCCGCCGATCTGCGCGCCTGTCTCAAGCAATTGCCGGCGGCCGCGACGGCGGCGGCGCCGGTTGCCGCCGCAGAGAAGACGGCGAAGATGGACCTGGTGCTCGATACGCCCACGGTCATCAGCAAGCAGGAAATTACAGCCGCCTTCGAGGCCACGCGTGTCGCGAACACAGAGGCGGCGGAACACACCCGCCGCACCGATGCCACCTCCGCCACCCGGATGACACGGGGCGCCGTGACGCCGCTGTACCTGTCACGCGCCTTCGACTCCGATGAGGCGCTGCAGGCGCTTGCGGCAATGGCAACATCCGGCGGACCGCCTGCAGGTGCTGCAATAGACACCGCCCGGATTCGTTCCCGCAACAACCCGGACCGGAAAATATTTGCCGGAGCGATGCTCATTGCGATCGCGTGTGCGGTGCTGATCGCCCTGGTTTAGCGCCACCGGCCGGCGGCGGGCCCGGGTGATCGCCAAATGATCTTTGGCGCATTGCAGCCATCGACCCCGGCTTATACGCCCAGCCGCTCCGGCGACAGGTACTGCTGCCGGTAGGCCTCGAACGGTATCGTGTCCTGCGCTTCGATCTGCCGCTGCACCTCGACCGACTGTTCCGTCATGCGCCGGTAGCGTGCCGCCACTTCGGCCGCAAGCGGCAATGTGCGCAGATGGCGCCCGTGCCGCACTGATTGCGCCTGCACAAAGTGGAAATAGGAATGGTCGTGGTGCTGCGCCATTGCCTGCAACAGGCGCGCCGACGGCGTCAGCGCCGGGTTCGCCAGCGCGGCCGCAGCCGCCGACAACGCATCCGCGTAGGCGCTGCCACGATGCGCCGCATCGAGCGCCGCGGCGACCGGCTCGCACGCGCGCAGCAGCTCGCCCCCCCACAGGCCCCGCGGAATCTCCCCGCCGGCCCGGCACAACTGTAACGCCGGATCGCGGCCGTTCTCGGCGATCCGCTGCTGGTTGACCGACATGGCGGCGATTTCGTCCGGCGTGTCCGGCGGGCTGTCGCTGAGCAGGCAATGCAGCAGGAACACATCGAGAAAGCGGATCACCTCCGCGCTGATGCCGATGGCGCAGAAGGGGTCGAGGTCGAGGCAGCGCACTTCGACATACTCGACGCCGCGCTCGCGCAACGCATGCAGCGGGCGCTCGCCCGGACGGATCGGCCGCTTGGGGCGGATGGCGCCGTAGAACTCGTTCTCGATCTGCAGCAACGAGGTGGTGAGTTGCCGGTACTCGTTACCGTCACGGATGCCGATGGCCGCATACGGCGGATAAGGCTCGGTGAGCGCGCCATGCAGCGAACGCGCGTAACTCTCCAGGCTGTTATAGCTCACCGCAAGCGCCGCCTGCGCCTCGCTCTGATAGCCCAGACGCCCCATGCGCAGCGACGTGCTGCCGGGCAGATACAGCGTGCCGCCGGTCAGCGCCTGCAACTGGTGCACACGGCCGGCCACGAAACTCTTGCACACCGCAGGGGAAGCGCCAAACAGGTACAGCAGCAGCCACGAGTGACGCCGGAAGTTGCGGATCAGTGAAAAATACATCTCATCGCGGTAGGCGCGGGGCGCGCCGTTGTGCGCGTCCGCCTGTTGCAGCAGGGGCCATGCCGCTTCCGGCAGGGAGAAGTTGTAGTGGATGCCGGAGATGGTCTGCATGCGCCTGCCGTAGCGGTGCGCGAGGCCCATGCGGTAGACCGTTTTCGCGCGGCCCACATTGGAGTGGCCATACTGCCCGATGGGGATGTCATCGTCCGCGGGCAGGCTGCACGGCATGCTGGCGCACCACAGCATTTCATCGCCTAGGTGCCGGTACACCAGTTGATGGATCGCGGTGAGTTCCTCCAGACAGGGTTCGATGCCGTCGTGCACACCGGTGATCAGCTCGAGCTGGGACTCGCTGAAATCGGTGGTGATGTGGGGGTGACTCAACGCCGAACCGAGCGCCGCCGGATGCGGCGTATCGGCCAGCATGCCGTCGGGCCTGACGCGCAGGCTTTCTTTTTCGATGCCGCGCTGCAGCCCCTGCAGCATCCCCGGTTCGAGGGCCTGCAGTCGTTTATGGAACGGATTCAAACACGTACTCCCCAAGCAATGAACACAGCAGAACAGCCCTTATAGCTCAGAACCGCGCCCGGTCGGCACACCGGCGCCATTTTTTCGCGCGCTGGATGTTTCGCTTTCTTCGGGCACCCGCTGATTTTTACTTCGTCGCCGCGCTCTTCTTTGCCGCCGGCTTGCAGCACCAAAAAAACCGGGTCGGCTTTTCTTAAACAATTCTTTCGAACAATGGAGTCACCAGCAGGCCTGACCGGCGATCCGCTTCCGGTCAGCGGGGCTTATCACCCCGGATCGTCACCCGCATCCCGCGCCGCCGCTGCGGGTAGTAGTCCCACAGCGCGTGGTGCTGCACACAGCGGTTGTCCCAGAACGCGACCGAGCCGACGCGCCACTTGAAGCGGCACTGGAATTCCGGCTGCTCGATGTGCGAGAAGAGCATCGCCAGCACCGCGTCGCTCTCGGGCTTGGCGAGTTCCTGGATGCGGGACGTGAAAATCCGGTTGACGAACAGCGCCTTGCGGCCCGTTACCGGGTGGGTGCGCGCGACCGGGTGCACCGAGCGCGGGTAGACCTTACCTTCCTCCCCCGCGCCCTCGTAGCGGCCGCGGTAGGTCGCCTCGCCGTCGTGCAGCGCGGTCATGCC
>JBFKCU010000322.1:0-3721 GCA_041620115.1 Burkholderiales bacterium
GCCGGCGCGATTCGTGCCGTCGGCCCCGGCCGCAGAGCGCAGCGAATCGGGCGTGGCGGCGGATAGTGCGGCCGGCGCCGGCTCGCGCGCAGAGGCCGAAGCGCCGGCACCGGCACAGAAATCGGCCCGGCTGGGCACCGGTCATGGTCGCAGCGAAACATCGCCGGTGACGCACACGGAATTCGAGCGCGCAACGGCGGCTCCCGCCGAGATCATCACGATCTATTACGACAGTTATCGTAATCTCGTGGCGCAGGGTGTGATCCGTGCGCCGTCGATCGCGCGTCCTGACCCGTTTCCCGGAAGTTTTGTGCCCGATCCGCGCTGACGTGTCGATAGAGTCGGGCGCGGTAACGCGTCCGGCGGGTTGCCCGCCTGCGGGTGCTTCTGCATACTGGCACCCCGGTATGCCTAAGGACGCCGACGCCAGTGACGAAGCGCTCATGCTCGGTTATCGCGACGGGGATGCAGGTGCTTTTGACGTGCTCTACGCCCGTCACAAGGGGGGGATATATCGTTATCTCCTGCGCCAGTGCCGCAACGCTGCGCTGGCGGACGAGATGTTCCAGGACGTGTGGATGAATCTGATCCGGGCACGCGCGGGTTATTCGGTACAGGCGAAGTTCTCCACGTACCTGTACCGGATTGCGCATAATCGGCTGATGGATCATTTTCGCCGCAACAACGCCGGGGAGTTGTCGCTGGACGACGAGTCAGGTGCGCCGATCGCTGAACCTGCAGCCCCCCGCAGCGCCGAACCGGAAACGGATGCCGAAGTGCGCCAGCAGGCGGCACATTTGCTGGCATTGCTCGAAGCGCTGCCGGTCGAACAACGCGCAGCCTTTTTACTGCAGCATGAAGGCGGGTTGAGCATTGAAGAGATCGCGGCGGCGACCGGCGTGAATCGGGAGACCGCCAAGAGCCGGTTGCGCTACGCGATGGCCAAGCTGCGGCAGGGGATGCAGGCATGGCAATGACACGGGATTCCGAGCTGGAACACGATCCGCAACTGGCGGCCGCCTATCGTGCCGGATCGCAGGAGCAGCCGCCCGCACACCTGGATGCCGCGATACGCGCCGCCGCGCGACGGGAAGTCGGCGCCGGGCCGGCGCGCGGCGGCACCACCCCGGTTCGTGTCTGGGGCGTGCCATTGTCGCTGGCCGCGGTGGTGGTGTTGTCGGTAACCGTGGTGCTGATGATGCGTGAAGAGGGCATGGACCGCCCGGATGCGCTGACCCGGCCGGTGCCGGCCGGTAATGCGCCGCGAAGCGTGGAAGCCGACGCCGCAAGAAAGAAGGCCCCGTCAGCCGAAAGCAAGGATTCGGTGGCGTCGCCGTTGCCGGCCGCTACACCTGCGCCGGTGGCCGCTCCGGCCGGGCCTGCCTCGGCGCCAGAGCTGAAACAGCGGGCCGCAGACGCGGAGCTGCGGGCGCTGGACGCGACAGCCGCCCGTGCCAAAACGGCGACGGGAAGGGCGGACGAGGAAGGTGATCCGGGCGCAAGGCGGGAGCGTATGCAGGCCGCGCCGGCGGCACCACCGGCGCTGCTGCGTTCTGCGCCGGCATCGGCTGTCGGTGAATCGGCGGCGGGCGCCGGGATGTTGTCCCGGCCCCCGGCCGCGGCATTGGCTGACGCGCCGGCAAAGACCGCGCTGTGGGGCGACCTGATCGCGGCGCCGCCGGAAAAATGGCTGCAGCGCATTGCCGACCTGCGTCGCGACGGGAAGACGGCCGATGCCGACGCGGTGGTTGCCGAATTCCGCCGCCGCTTCCCCGCGGAACGCGTGCCGGAAGAATTGCGCTGACTGTCGTGGACACGGATCCGAAACCGGTGCCCCCGGCCGCGCCCGAACCATGGGAGTGCTGCGAGAGCGGCTGCGACCCCTGTGTTTATGATCGATATTGGGAAGCGCTTACTAACTACGAGCAGGCATTAGAAGCCTGGAAATTGCGCCAGCGCGTGCCGTCGCCTGATTCCGGAGAAGACAAATAAACTATTGTTTTTAATGATATTTCTTACATTTCTTTAGTCCAGTTTCGCGTCTTTCCGGGCGTGTGGTGAACTCTCGCGGCCAAATCCCCTCCAAGATGCAGCGCTGCGACAGGATTTGCGTGGCGACAGTAACAAAAACTATAAATATTGTTTTAAAAACAATTGATTATATTTTTGTTGCATCGCACTATCTGTTGCCGGTAAACTGCGCCCCCGGTTGGTCCCTGAAACCGATTTAAATCTGTTTTCAGGCTTGCGGGTGCTGTTCCCAGCACCTAGAATTAGCCAGTTTTTTCGAGCAGCCCACAACCTGTAGTGGTCGTTGGCTGAGTGTAGTCGTAAGGAGACACTGTTACCCTAGCGAGGTAACCCAAGCTGAAAACGTTCGCAGTGTTTGCGAACGGTACCCGAGAGGAGGTTTTGCATGTACGCAAAATCGATTTCAGAAACACCCCCCGAACGCGGCGCAGCGGTAGCGGCGCCCCGGACCCGAAAGTGGCTCACGCTGCTGGTGTGCTTTGCCAGCGTGTCCGCTCTGGCCTTGCTGCTCCACGAACGCTACGGTGCGCCCTGGCTGCAGACCGCCTATGTCGCTGTCCAGAACGAAGCCCAGGCTGTATCGGCTCGCGTGCTGGCGACCAAGAAGGAACCGGCAGCGGTGCACCCTGATGCGGAACGGCACCTGGCGCTGGCGGAGTTTCTCGCCAAGCGCTACAGGGTCTCTCAGGAGGTTACGCTGGAGTTCGTGAAAATCGCCCATGCCGAAGCCACGCTCTACCGGCTGGACCCGCTGCTTGTCATGGCCATGATTGCCATCGAGTCCCGTTACAACCCGATCGCGGAAAGCGTCGCCGGGGCCAAGGGTCTGATGCAGATCATCCCGAAATTCCATGCCGACAAGCTGGCGGAGTTCGGCGGCGAGAAAGCCGTGTTTGACCCCGAATCCAATATTCGGGTCGGCACCCGGATTCTCCGCGAATACCTGACCCGTACCGGCAATCTCGGCATTGCCTTGCAGATGTATGCCGGCGCGCTTGACGATAACAACGACACCTACACCAACAAGGTGTTGAGCGAGAAACAACGCTTGCAGCAGGTCGTGGCGGCATTGGCCGAACCCGCGTCTGCGCCGCTGCTCATCGCGCAGCGCCTGCGCGAGGCCCGCCGCACGGATTCGCCGCTGGGCGAATAACCGGAGCCCACTGGCGGATGCCGGGAATCCGCATTTCCTGGCCCGGCGGATCGGTGACGGCTGATCTCTTGACCGGGCCCACAGTGGACCAGCTGCTTGCGGCGTTGCCCTGCAGCTCCCGCGTCAATACCTGGGGCGAAGAGGTCTATTTCGACCTGCCGTTTTCCGCGGCGCCGGAGCCCGGCGCCCAGCAGGTGGTGCCGCCCGGCACCGTGTGCTTTTGGGTCGAAGGCAGCGCGCTGGCCCTGCCCTGGGGACGCACCCCCATTTCCCGCGGCGACGAATGCCGCCTCGCAAGCGCCTGCAACATCCTCGGCCGCATCCGCGGCGATCCCAGGGTTCTGAAGTCTGCCCGCAGCGGCGACACCATCCGCGTCGAGCTTGCCTGACAGGTTGCCGGCACTGCGGGGCTATAATGGCCGCAACCGCAAAGGATGTGCCATGGCCGATCAGGAAATGCCCAAGGATTTCTTCGAATTCATGCAAAAAATGTGGAATCCCATGGGCTTCCCCATACCCGGCATGATCGCGCCGACC
>JBFKCU010000323.1:0-3718 GCA_041620115.1 Burkholderiales bacterium
GCGACGTTCAACTGGATCGCCTTCGGGCCCGGTGAGCGCAATTTCACCAAGAGCACCAGTACCGGTTCGGGCGCCGTGACCACGACGAAGAAAAACAAGGCCTCCGAGCTGGAAGGCCGCATCATGTTCGGCCTGGTTGCAGGTTTGTTTGATGTGCTGATCCTCTATGGCCTGTACCGGTCGATCCGCAAGGGCAAAAACGGGCGCACCATGGACCATCCGCCGGCGCGCCTCCCCGGCAAGGACCGGCCCTGAACAAACCCGCGTCCGAATGGCTGGCACTGGCCGCGTTGTTTGCGGGTGCCACGGCCATCGCCACCGCACCGCTGTTCGTGCGCTTCAGCGAAGCAGGTCCTGTCGCCACCGCCTTCTGGCGGGTGTTCCTCGCCCTGCCTGCGCTGTGGATCTGGGCGCTGGCCAGCGATGGGCCCGGACACTGGCGCAGCGTGCGCGCGCACCCCGGCATGCTGCTGCTGATCGGTTTTTGTTTTGCCGGTGACCTCGCCGTATGGCACTGGTCGATCCTGCTGACCTCCGTGGCCAACGCGACGCTGCTGTCGAACCTCGCGCCCATTTTTGTCACGCTGGGCGCGTGGTGGCTGTTTCGGGATGCGCCCAAGAAGCTGTTCCTCGGCGGCCTCGCTGCCGCCCTCGCCGGCACCGCACTGCTGATCGGCGGCGGCTCGGGGCAGTCGGCCGCAGCTCATGCGGGACAGGCGCTGCTTGGCGATTTTCTGGGCGTCGTCACCGCGATGTTCTATGCCGGCTACCAGATGGCGGTCACGCGGCTGCGCGCGAAGGTGGCGACCGCGACACTGATGGCGTGGAGCTGCCTGGTGATGTCGGCACTGTTGCTGCCCGTCGCGCTGCTGATGGGTGAGCAGGTGCTGCCGCAGACGGCGACGGGCTGGATCACCGTCATTGCGCTGGCGCTGGTCGCACAGGCCGCGGGCCAGAGTCTGATCGCTTATGCGATGGCACATCTGCCGGGGACCTTTTCATCAGTCGGCCTGCTATGGCAACCGGTAGCCGCGGCGCTGTTCGCGTGGGTACTGATCGGCGAAACCGTAGGCGCGCTGCAGTTTGCGGGTGGTCTGCTGGTGCTCGCTGGTATCGCGATCGCGCGCCGCAGCGCGCTTTCAAGAAAATAATTATTTAAAACAACGGGTTATGGCGATTCCGTCTATTGCGTGCGCGGTTTCTCCGCCGGTTTGGCCGCGACCGGCTTCTGCGGGCACGCCACCTTGAACGCGAGTTCACCGACAGTCCCCGGAGTGACCTTGTCCCACTGGCGCTCCGCGACCGAGCCCGAGTGTATCGATTCCCCCTGCGCCATGCCGTCGATGTAATACAGCGCCGTCATCACGTCGCTGACGCGTTTGCCGCAGTCGAAGATCCAGTGTGATTTGACCGAGCGGTACGGTTTGTTCGGGATGTCCGTCTGCGTCTGGCGATAGTCGTCGATGGTCCACATGCGCACCTCGCGGCCCGAGCGTGTGATCGTCGTGGTGTCCAGGTAAGACACCATCTCTTCGTCCTCGTGATACTTCACGAAATCGGCGTAGGCGCTCATCGTCCCGAGCAGCAGTAACAGCGGTAGCAATCGTTTCATGTTCAATCCGTTTAAATTTATAACGGCAGCTCCGGAGCGATCAGTCGGCCGGTCAGCCTTCAATCTTTTTCTTCAGCTTTGCCTGGTACTTGTCGAGATCGACGATGAAACGATCATGATCGCATTCGCCGACCTGCTCGACATCATCGAACACCTTGATCTTGAAGCTCAGGCGCCGCCGGTCCATGCCGACCAGTTCGACTTCGGCGCGTACGCGCTTGCCCATGGGCGTGGGCCCCATATGGCGGATGGTGACCACCATGCCGACCTGGCCCTGACCCGGCTTGAGGTGAGGCGCGACCAGCTCGCCTGCGGAAGCTTCACAGAACTGCACCATCGACGGGGTCGAGAACACCCTGTACTCGCCGCGCGCCGTTGTCATCGCCTCGGTGACTTCGCGCGCCACCACGTGCTTCATGCCGACCTGCAATCCGTCCATATGTGTCATTCGCCATTGATAAACCGCCGGCATTGTAGCCGAGCCCGGGATTAACCGCTGTTGTGTTCCGATCGGGCCGCCCCCGCCGTCTGCTTCAGCACGAATACGCAGGCCAGAAAAACCGCGCAGGCGCCAATGGATGTCAGCAGTTCATTCGGCGCCACCGGAAACACCAGGACATAGTCGTGACCCTTGATCAGCACCGAGAAACTGGACACGCAAAACGGCATCAGGAACAAGCGGAAAATCTGCCAGCCGTCGGGCCTGTGCCCCGCAGGGGTAGTGACACTGAATACCAGACCCAATCCGATCACCAGACTGAGGCCCAGGCAATTCAGCCACAGGGTCGGCGATGGATCGAAACGGTACCACACCGTGACCAGGTACCAGATCAGATAACACCAGAGTATCTGCTTACGCGCACCCAGCGAGGCAAAGTATTCGATCAAAATTCGCATTTGGAGCACCACACAAGGCCAGGACACATTCTAGCCGACGCGCGATCCGCAAAAAAACCGCCCCGGCAGGGGCGGTTACTCGCAGTCTACCCGGAAAACTACTTCGCCTTCTGACGATCGCGCTTCTCGCGGTATATGCGTTTGCTTTCGTGGTCCTGTGCATGATGGATGCGCGCACGTTCCTTCGCGGTCACCTTACCGTCGGCTTTGGCTTTGTCTTCCATTTTGCCAATGCGCTCCTGATGCCGTTCCAGCCGTGCCGCTTCGCGCTGGTTCAGTTCACCGGATTTGACGCCCTGATCAATGCGCTTCTGCTGGATCTCCTGGCGCTTGTCGATGCCTGGTGTAGCCGCCGGATCCTGAGCCTGCGCATGGGACAGCGCGGGAACCACGGCGATGATGACGGCGGCGATAACGGTCCTGATTTGCATGTCGAAACTCCCTGAAAAGTTGGATCAATCTGTGGCGGGTCAATTCCCACGCTCAGACTAACGCCGGGCGCCAGTATGAATCGACCGCAATACGGTAACAATGTGTAAGAACTTGTAAATGGCAGCCGTCTGGAGAGCGCAGGTCAGTCAACGGCCGGGCAGCACCGCCTCAACGGTCTTGCCGCCATAGCCGAACTCGCGGTCCCGGCCCTGCACAATCACCCTGGTGATTTGCGGCGGGATGATCACGCCGTACAGATCACGGGTAAAGGGTTGCTCACCCGCATGATCGTGCCACAGGATGCGTTCGCCCAGCACCTTGCCCTGCGCAGTCATGACGCGAAATGCATCGGCATACCGCTGTGGCGTGTCGTACGGCGACGAAATCGTCACATCGAAATCAAACCGGTTTGCACCGAGCGGCGTGACTTTGACCGCAACCACATCGGGGTGCCGTTGCGCGCCGGCAGCATTTGACTGCGCTGCGGCATCCGGCATGGCGCAGGCAAGCATCATGACGGCAACGGTCAGCGTGCCGCCGGCAACAAAGCTCATCGCGGGACTCCGCTATTGCATCGACAGTCATTGTAGTCCGTGCATCCGTCACCGCGCACATTGTGTCCGCACCGATTGAGATCGCCCTGCATCCGGTCGGTTTCATGACTCATGCTTTTCTTCCAATTCGTTTTCGAATTCTGCAGCGTTGAAGCTGTCTTATGCATTACAAGTCTTGCACGGAGGTCTACTTATGCCGGACATTGCAGGAGTATTACTCGAC
>JBFKCU010000324.1:0-3679 GCA_041620115.1 Burkholderiales bacterium
CAGCGCCCGCTCCACCAGTCGGGGAATTCCCTTGCCCACGTACGTGGTGGCCGTCTCCACCGAAACCGGATCGCGGCCCAGAGCCTCGAGCATCAGGTTGGTCGCCGCCGCCAGATCGGGAATCGTGTCAAGCATGGTCCCGTCGAGATCGATCATCACGGCTTGCACGGGAATAGGAAAAGTCTTGTTCATGATGCGGTAGCGAGGGTCCGAATGAAACATCCGCCGCCGCGTATTACCGCCGCGGCAAGTCGTATGTGCGAGCTCAGGATTTTGCGAGCGCGGCGCGCATCGCCGCAATGGTGGCCTTGTAGTCCTTGGCGCCGAAGATCGCCGAACCGGCGACAAAAGTGTCCGCACCGGCTTTGGCAATCTCGGCAATGTTGTCGGCCTTGACCCCGCCATCCACTTCCAGCCAGATATCGCGGCCGCTTTGGTCAATGCGCTGTCGCACCGCCGCAAGTTTGGCGAGCGCTCCGGGAATGAACGCCTGTCCGCCGAAGCCGGGATTCACCGACATGATCAACACCAGGTCCAGCTTATCAAGTACGTGGTCCAGATAATGCAAAGGCGTCGCCGGATTGAATACCAGACCGGCTTTGCACCCGTGCTCCCTGATCAGGCTGATGGTCCGGTCAATATGCTCGGTGGCCTCCGGATGGAACGAAATGATGTTGGCACCTGCCTTCGCAAAATCCGGCACGATTCGGTCCACCGGCTTGACCATCAGATGCACGTCGATCGGCACCTTGACCAGGGGGCGTATTGCCTGGCATACCAGCGGTCCGATGGTCAGGTTGGGCACATAGTGATTGTCCATCACGTCAAAATGAATCAGGTCGGCTCCGGCCGCGACTACCGCCTGCACTTCGTCACCCAGGCGGGCGAAGTCGGCGGACAGGATGCTGGGCGCTATGCGATGGCTCATGACGATATCCGGGAATGTGGCAACGGGATTGTACCCGTTCTTATGCGCCATAATGGCGGATCACCGTGTGCCAAATCAATGATTTGGCAAAATTGGAGCGCGTCTTATCGCGCCTTTCCTTCGCCATAAACTTCCGCCAGCGCGCTGTGGATGCGAGAATACGTTCATGCCTGATCACAAATATCACATTACGGTGGCGCCGCGCGCGATCTACCTCGCGGAACAGTCGGATGCCGAAGCGGATCGTTACGCCTTTGCCTACACCATCACCATCACCAACACGGGCGAAGTTCCGGCACAACTGATCAGCCGGCACTGGGTGATCACCGACGCCAACAATCTGGTGCAGGAAGTCAAAGGCCAGGGCGTGGTAGGCGCCCAGCCCAAGTTGCTTCCGGGCGAGAGTTTCGAATACACCAGCGGCTCGGTGCTGGCCACGCCCGTGGGCACCATGCGCGGCGCCTACCACATGGTGGCCGAGGACGGCACGCGTTTCGACGCATCGATTCCCGAGTTCACGCTGTCCGTGCCGCGCGTCCTGCACTAGGATCGGCGAGCGCCGTTGCGCATGTCGCTACGCACCAGCTATACGCTGATCGCGCCCGTATATGACTGGGTCGTCGGCCCCGCACTCGCGCGCGCGCGCAGAAAAAGCCTGGCCCGTCTTGAAGACATCAGCAGGTCACACATACTGATCAACGGCATCGGTACCGGCCTTGACCTGCCACTGCTGCCCGCCACACATCGCTACACGGCACTGGACCTGACGCGGGCCATGCTCAAACGGGCGCTGGCCCGCAGGGGCCAGCTGGACCTGCAGTGGGTACAGGGCGACAGCCAGCATTTGCCTTTCCATGACGGCGCGTTCGATCACGTCCTGCTGCATCTGATCCTGGCCATAGTCCCGGATACGCGACAGGCGCTCGGCGAAGCGGCGCGCGTGGTCAAGCCCGGCGGACTGATTTTCGTGCTCGACAAGTTCCTGCGACGCGGCGAAACCGCGTGGTTACGGCGCCTGCTGAACCCGCTCGCGCGGCGTATCGCCACGCGCACGGACGTCGTATTTGAAGATGCGCTGGCGGGCGTGCGCGGACTCCGCGTCATCGACGATCAGCCTGCATTGGCCGGTGGCTGGTTCCGGATGATCACGCTGGAAAAATCCGCCTCTCAGGACTCACCGGACTCATCATCGTCATCGCGCCGCGGCCAGGTCAGCCAGACGATGCCCACGAGCAGTGCGACAGCTACCGCGGCCTCAATCAAATACCACATCAATCCGCTCATTGTGTCCGGTCCCATACTGTAAATTGCTGATGCACCGCACCCACTTTAACAAATTGCCCTTCCGTGCCGCCGTCGCCCTGGTCGCGGCCGGGCTGACACTCGCAGCCTGCCGCTCGATGCCGGAGAAACCGGTCACGACACTTCCGGCCAAGCCCGCATTGATACCCAAACCGGCGCCCGCGCAACCCGCGCTGCTGCCGGAACCCCCGCAGGAGCTACAAGCTGTTGCGCCGCTGTCCGGCGCACACTTGCGCCGCGGTCGGTGGGCGGACTTACCCGGCTGGCGTGACGACAACCCCGCCGATGCATGGGACGCCCTGCTGGGCAGTTGTAGTGCCGTGAAAAATCAGGACGCGTGGCGCAAGGTCTGTGCCGCCGCCCTGGCCGCACCGCGCCCGGACCGCGAACAGGCGCGGCGGTTTTTTGAAACCAATTTTGCGCCCTACCAGTTGCTGCAGCCGGGCGGCGGTGCCGAAGGTCTTGCGACCGGCTATTACGAACCCCTGCTGCGCGGCAGCCGCACGCGCACCTCGCGTAACCGTTACCCGGTTTATGGCGTGCCCGATGATCTGATCATCGTGGATATGCCGGCGTTCGGCATTGAGTCCGGCGAGCCCCGGCTGCGCGCCCGTCTCGATGGCAAGCGTGTCGTTCCGTACTTTGACCGCGCGCGGATTGAAGCCGGCGCCGCGTCGGTACGGGGCAAGGAGATTGCCTGGGTCAACGATCCGGTGGAACTGTTTTTCCTGCAGATTCAGGGTTCCGGCCGCATCGAGCTCGACGACGGCGGCATCGTGCGCGTGGGTTTCGCCGACCATAACGGGCACCCTTATCGATCCATCGGGCGTTTGCTGATCGACCGCGGCGAATTGCCGGCCGAGCGCGCTTCCATGCAAGGGATCAAGGCCTGGGCGCAACAGAATCCGCACAAACTGCGGGAAGTGCTCGACCACAATCCACGCTACATCTTTTTCCGCGAATTGCCCGCGGGCCTCAGCGGACCGCTGGGGGCTCTCGGCGTCCCGTTGAGCGCACGCCGCTCCATCGCTGTTGACCCGCGCTTTGTGCCTTTGGGCGCGCCGGTGTTTCTATCGACCACGTGGCCGCTCAGCGCGAAACCGCTGAACCAGCTCATGCTTGCCCAGGACACCGGCAGCGCGATCCGCGGTGCGGTGCGCGCTGATTTTTTCTGGGGTTATGGCGATGACGCCGGACGCGAAGCCGGGCGCATGAAGCAGACGCTGCGGATGTGGCTGCTGTTACCGCACGATTATCCGGTGCAACCCGCAGAGTGAGTGCAAGCGCACACTAACCGGTGGTTTGTTGTAAGTTATTGTTTTTATTGATATTTTAATTCGGCAGATTCTTGCCCGTCCAGCCCCAGTGCACATCGTCGTCCTCGGTGCCGGCGTCACCGGCATAGCCACCGCCTGGTACCTGCGCAAAGCCGGACACTGCGTAACGGTC
>JBFKCU010000325.1:0-3658 GCA_041620115.1 Burkholderiales bacterium
GCCGAGCAGGGCACGCATGACAATCACGATCGACACCGATGTGGCGATCATGAATCCCAGCTTTTCCATAAAAAACGTATAAAAAACCAGCAGCAGGAATGTGCCGGCGACGATGCCTGATTCGCGGGAGGTCACCGCCCGGACAGTCTCCGCTGGCGGCTTTTTTGCGCTGCGCAGCCACGCCGTGAGGCTGATGATGATGCCCACGACCAGTAGCGAGTAGCCAAGGACGACGGGAAACGCGCGCGGTCCCGGTTCCTCAGGAACGCGGGCCGCGGGTATGTACGCGTAAACCAGCACCAACCAGACCAGGGCCAGCAGCGCGATGCAGGGCCCCAGCCAGCGATCCAGGCGCATGCGCTATTTTTTCTTCTTCAGGCCGAGCTGATCCATCAACTTGGAGATGGAGGCGTCATCATTGGCAATGACCTTGCCGAATTCAGCGGCGGGCAGAAATGCCGGCTCAAAGCCGAGCTTGGCGCTGCGCTCCTTGAATTCCGGGCTGGCGACAACCTTCTTGATCGCATCTTCCAGTTTGGCAACCGCTTCCTTGGGCGTACCCTTGGGCACGGCGATGCCGCGCCACATCACGGTGTCGACATCAAAGCCCTGTTCCTTGGCGGTGGGCACGTCCGGCAGAACCGGCACGCGCTCGCTGCTGGTGGCGGCAATGATGCGTAACTGACCCGCGTCGGCCTGCGCCTTGAACTGCGACGGCCATTGCAGTGCCGCGTCCACGCGTCCGGCCAGCAATTCGACCGGGGCGCTACCCTGACCGTACGGCACATAGATGACGTCTATGCCCATCTTGTCGAACAAGGCGGCCGAGGCGAGGTGAGTGAAGGCGCCACGACCTGAAATGGCCACTTTCATTTTCTGCTTTTTGGCGGCCGCGGCGAACTCCTTCAGGTTCTTCCAGCCCGAATCCGCCTTTACCGCCAATACCGGCACTTCCATGCCGACCCGCGCCACCGGATCAAAGGCCTTGTAGTCGAAGTCCATGTTGCCGTTGTAATAGGCGGTGCTGATGGAGTTCGAATTCCACACGATGTTGTAGCCGTTGGCCGGTGTGGATTTGACGTAGGAGTAGCCGACGGCGCCACCGGCACCGGTGCGGCTGACGGCGGCCACGGGCACGCCGAGCTGCTTGCCCATGGCGTCCGACAGCACCTGGGCAATGGTGGCGCTGGAGCCGCCGAAGAGCACCGTCATCTCAACGGGTTGCTTGGGGAAATCGGCGGCCTGAGCTGCGCCCAGCGGTGTCAAGGCGAATGCCGCGGCGAACAGTGCAGCGAATACGCGATTCATGTTGCGCTTGCAGGTAAACAGGGTTTTCATGGTCTCCTCCTTCTATCGGTTGTAATGTCCAGATTGCGACGCCGTATTGCCGGCGTCAAGTCAGTCGCTTTTGACGATCTCTGCCACTTCAACGATACGTCCTTCGCGCGCTGATTTGATACCGGCGCGGATGACTGCGAGCGAACGGCTGGCTTTCTCGCCGTCCATTTCAGGCTGTCCCTGGCCGCGCACTGCAGCGGCGAATTCCTCCAGTTCGTCCACGAAGGTGTCGATTTTTTCCACCTTGACCGGTTCCGACTTGGTGGATCCGCGTTTGAGGAAACGCAGGCCCGTGTGCAGGTCGTAATAGGCGCTGGCTTCCTTGCCATAGATGTTCATCAGGTAATACTCGGACGCCGACGCATAGCTCGCATTGAGCGTGGACAGCGCGCCGTTTTCGTGCTCGAACACGAGGCTGGCCACATCGGGATTGTCGCCGGGCAGCACCAGCTGCGCGAAACGTCCGCTGACGGCGTTGATCGGCCCCATCAGGTATTCGAGCACGTCGGCGTAATGAATGCCGATTTGCAGCATCACGCCGCCGGGCATGCCTTCCGCGGTATAGCGCCAGGACGACAGGTCGATCTGGCCGAGGCGGTCGCGGCTGATATTGGCCTCGGCGTTGACCAGCTTGCCAAACACACCGTCGTCGATCTGTTTGCGGATCCAGCGGAAATGCGCTTCGCGCCGGCGCTGATAACCCAGGCCCAGCACCACGCCGGCCTTGCGGCAGACCGCGGCGATGGCGTAGCCCTCGGCGACCGTGTTGGCGATGGGTTTGTCGAGGAACACATGTTTGCCGGCCTCGGCCGCCGCCCGGGTGGTTTCCAGGTGCACGTTGTTGGGGGTGGTGTTGATGATGGCGTCGATGGACTTGTCCTTGAGGATTTCCTCATAGGTGGCGGCCGGCTTGCAGTTGTATTTTTTGGCAAACGCCTGGCGTTTCTCTTCCGAGCGCGTAAAACAGGAAACGATATTGATCTTGTCCGAACGCTTGATGGCGTCAGCCAGAACGTCCGACCACCATCCCATGCCCAGGCACGCGACGTTGATGGGTTTGAATGCCATGCTTGAATTTCCTTGCTGATGGTTGATGGAAAAGCCTGCGCGGCATGAGCCGCGTACTCCCGGCGTTTTACTTGGCGTCGATCTTGTACCCGGCGCCGATGGATTCAACTGCCGCGCGCGCGGCGTTGTCGTCGAACTCCCAGTTGCCGCCGGACACACCGATGCCGCCGATGCATTCTCCGTCGACAATCACCGGGTAGCCGCCTTCCATCGCGGTCCAGCGTTCGGGGCCGGCTGCCAGTGCGAGACCGAGGGCGTGGGTGGTGTCCAGCGTCTGCGCCTGCGCACCCTTGGCCGACGTCGGGCGCTTGTTTGATGACGCGCACACGGCTTTGGTCGTGGAGGAATGCACGGTATGAAAGCGCCCGCCATCCATGCGTTCGACCATGATCAGGTGACCGCCGGAGTCGGCGATGGCCACGGCGATGGCGATTTTTTCTTTTTCCGCCATTGCGATGGCGGTTTGCATCATTTTGCGGGCGCCCGCGAGCGTCAGGCGTTTGGATTCTGCGACGTACATGAACTGCCTCCTGGTAAGAAAATCAACCGGTCGCCGTGATTGTTTTGGACTGCGGGGCGACCCGAATAAACAGGTACAGATATATCACAGGAGTCCACAATTTGCCTAGAAATCGGACTTCTGGCGCGAAACGCACTAGCGCATGATGAAGGGGTTGGGCACTTCGGTGGCGGTGGAAATCCATACGCTCTTGGTTTGCAGATATTCCTTGATCATCTCCTGTCCGCTTTCACGGCCGATACCCGAACGCTTATAGCCGCCGAACGGCGACAGGTAGGACACCGCACGGTAGGTGTTGACCCAGACCGTGCCGGCCTGCAGCCGCTCGCTCATGGTGAAGGCGCGGCGCATGTTCTGGGTCCACACCCCGGCAGCCAGGCCGAATACCACATCATTGCCGATGGCGACGGCTTCTTCCTCATCCTCGAAAGGAATCACCGACAGCACCGGGCCGAAGACTTCCTCCTGGGCGATGCGCATGGCGTTGTTAACGCCGGTGAATATCGTCGGTTCCACAAACCAGCCGTTGCCGCATTCCGGGCGCTTTGCCGGGCCGCCGCCCAGCACGGCCTGCGCGCCTTCCTTTTTGGCAACATCGATGTAGTGCAGGATTTTTTCGTACTGCGGCGGATTGGTGACGGGGCCGACCTGGGTATCGAGGCTCATCGGATCGCCCATTTTTGCGGTCTTCGCGAATGCCACCAGTTTTTCGACGAACTGATCATGGATCGA
>JBFKCU010000326.1:0-3655 GCA_041620115.1 Burkholderiales bacterium
CGTGCAGGGCGGCGCGCGGCAGGTATTGTCGTTTGAAAAAAATCCCGACGTGATCTGGTTGCGCAGCCTGAATCCGTGGTCACCCGCCGTTGGTGCAGCACTGACCCTGACCGAAGGTGATATCGTCACTGAGATCACCGCGCTGGCCGATGCTTCGGTCGATGCTGCCCTGCACGACCCACCGCGCTTCGGCATTGCCGGAGAGCTGTACTCGCAGTCGTTTTACGACCAGCTCGCGCGCGTGCTCAGGCGCAGGGGCAAACTGTTTCATTACACCGGCACGCCGAACAAGCTCACCAGCGGACGCGATGTGCACAACGAAGTGTCGCAGCGTCTGCGCCGCGCCGGATTCACCACCGAGCGCAATGGTGATGGTGTGCTCGCAGTAAAAAAATAAAAAATCAATTAAAACAATAGCTTGTGCTGCATGCTGCCGTGGGTGATGCAGTCTGCAGAATGGCGCGGCATCGCAGTGCCACGCCCATGGCCGGCGGTTTCTGTACCGGCGATTTCGTCGTAAGCTGCAGGCCTGACCCACCGCCGCGTCCGGACGGAGCCATGAATACATCCTTTGCCGATGCCTTGCAGGCGCGCACCCACGATGTGCTCGAGAACTGCACGCGCTGCGGCCGCTGTTTTGAGGTGTGCCCGATGCCGGCTCCCGCGGGCCTCGCGGATCGCAGCGCAGCCGATGTGGTCAGCGGTGTGCTCGACATCATCCGGGGCGGCAGCGGTACCGCCGATGCCGAACGCTGGGCGCAGGTGTGTTCGGGCAGCGGTCATTGCATACCCGCGTGTCCGGAGTCGGTAAACCCGCGCTTCATGCTGGCGCTCACGCGCGTCGCCATCCAGCGCCGCGCCACCGCGGCTGAACAGCGCGCAAAAGGCAGCGCCGCATTTGCCAACATGGGACGCGGTGTGCGGGTGCTCTCCCGCATGCAGTTGCCGCTTGAGGTGCTGCGCGGCTTTCGCCATACAGCGCCCGCCGCTGCGCCGCCGGACGTGGTGTTCTACACCGGCTGCAATGTGCTCAAGACGCCGCACATCGTGCTGCTGTCACTCGATATTCTCGATGCGCTCGGCGTGACCTATCAGGTCATGGGCGGGCCGGGCGACTGCTGCGGCGTGCTGCAGTTCCGTGCCGGTGATTTTGAGGCCTCCGGCCGCATCGCCTATCGCACCACCGACCGTTTTGCCGAAACCGGTGCTGCGAAGGTGTTGGCCTGGTGCCCGACCTGCACCATCCAGATCGGCGAGAACGTGCTGCCGGGACGAAAAGACGATGCCGATGCGCCCGCCTATGATTACGAAGCGTTTATCGTTTATCTCGCCGGCCAGCTCGACCGGTTGCGCCCGTTGCTGCGTCACCCGGTCAACAAACGCGTGGGGCTGCATGAACATCCGGGCGTGCCGGGCGTATTCGAATCCGCGATCAGCATCCTCAAGGCGATTCCGGGGCTCGACTATGTAGCGCTTGAACAGACGCGCGCAGGCTACATGTGCAACACGCTGCAGCCGCTGCCCGCATTCAAGCGCGAAATGCACCGCACGCTGCTCGAGGCCGCAGCGGCGGCCAAAGTCGACGCGCTGGCCGGCGTCTACCACGCCTGCCACCGCGAACTGTGCAGTCATGAAACCGACTGGCCGTTTGAAGTGGTGAATTTTCTCGAGCTGGTCGGCGAGAGCATGGGTATCACCCGGGAGGACCGGTTCAAGCGTCTGAAAAAAATGCAGGACACCGATGCCATCCTCGCCGACGTGATGGACCTGGTGGCGCAGCATGGGCTGGGGCTCGATGAAGTGCGCGCGGTGATTGAGAAAGACCTGCTGGGCGAGCAGCCGCTGCCGCTCAAGAGCGCCGAGGTCGCGCGCAGCACTACCTCGGCGCCGGGTTAGCGCCGGCGTGGCGATGCTGGTGCCCGCTGCACCGGCAGTGGATGCACGCGGCGCGAAGGGCAGGACCCGCTGATTTTGTGCGGGAGGTCAATCCTGCGTAAAGCCATTACGTTTGTTCTTGTTGCCTCATCGGCGGCACTAACGCCGCCGGCCATTGCCGCAGCACCGTCTATTTCTCGCGCAAGGACCGCGCATGTTTTGCCGCGGGACGATCCCAGCAACGATGCAGCCACGCATCGAAGCTCGGCCATTTGCCGAGATCGATCGACAGTGCGCGGTACAGCGCACCGGCGACGTTCAGGTCCGCCACCGAAAATGCCGGGCCGGCAAGCCATTCGGCTTTCGACAAGGCGGCTTCCAGAACGTCGAAAGCCGGTGCGACTTCCAGCCACGCGGCCTCGGCCATCGCGGGTTTGCGCTCGGCTTCGGGCAGCGCGACGGAATGACGGACGTAGGTGACAATCTGGCGATCGAGGCGGTCGGTTTCCCAGAAACTCCATTGCCACGCCAGCGCTTCGTGCTGCAGATCGGCGGGGTAGAGCTTATTGTGTTTCTTTGCCAGGTAGAGATTGATTGCCATCGACTCTGACAGGATGAAACCATCGTCGTCGATGCTGGGCACGCGCGCATTGGGATTAACCGCGCGGTATTCGGCGGTCTTGGTTTCGGGCGAACGTGGCAGCCAGTCCTTGTGATCATAATTGAGGCCGAGTTCGGCGGCCATCCAGACAGTGCGCAGTGCGCGGGAATTGGGGGAGCCGTAGATGCGTAGCATGGTGTTCCTCAATGAATGAAGGTGGTTTGGTTTTCTGCTGATGCGCGAACCGCACTATACCGTTTAAGTCTCCCGGCGCAGCATACCGGTGCGTCATATGGTCTGCGGGTGTTGCGGAACTTGCCCGTTATCAGCGGACGTATTCCGGTTTATTCCTTTCAGTAGGTTCCGGGGTAAGTGCCGCCGTCAATCAGGAAATTCTGGCCGGTGATGAATGCCGCCTGCACGCTGCAGACATAGGCGCATAACTCGCCGAATTCGGACGGATCGCCGAAGCGGCCTGCCGGTATCGCCTTGCTGCGGGCGTTCATGTGCTGTTCCAGCGTTTGCCCGGCGGCTTTGGCGTTGACCGCCAACCGGCTTTTCAGGCGGTCGGTCGCGAACTGGCCGGGCAGGATATTGTTGATGGTGACGTTGTGGCGCACCGTCTTGCGCGCAATCCCGGCAACAAAGCCGGTGAGTCCGGAGCGCGCGGCATTCGACAGGCCGAGTTCCTCGATCGGCGCTTTCACCGAATTGGAGGTGATGTTGACGATGCGGCCGAAACTGCGCGCGATCATGCCATCCACCGTCGCCCTGATCAGTTCGATCGGCGTCAGCATGTTGGCATCGACGGCCCGGATCCAGTCGTCGCGCGTCCACTGCCGGAAATCCCCGGGAGGCGGACCGCCGGCGTTGTTGATCAGGATGTCGGGCCGCGGGCAGGCGGCGAGCGCTGCGACGCGGCCTTCGGCCGTCGTGATGTCCGCTGCAACGGCGTTTACCGTGACGCCTGTCGCAGAGCGGATTTCCGCAGCGGTCTGTTCCAGGGCTTCGCGGCCGCGCGCAACGATGGTGACGTTGACACCCTCACGGGCGAGCGACATGGCGCAGGCTTTGCCCAAGCCCTTGCTGGCCGCGCATACCAGTGCGTTCCTGCCTTTGATGCCGAGGTCCATTTTCGCCTGTATCCGGGAAAAATAAATTGGGCATCAATCTACAGGC
>JBFKCU010000327.1:0-3647 GCA_041620115.1 Burkholderiales bacterium
GCGGCTGCCCGCCGGCAGCGCGGCGCGAATCCGGTCGCGATAGGCCAGCGCCAGCGCCGTGGTGGTTACCGGCGGCTTCAAATTAGGCATGACGATGGCACGCGCGAACCTTGCAGCGGTATGCGGCAACACGTCGCGCATGGCGGCGCCGTCGCGCAGATGCAGGTGCCAGTCGTCGGGACGGGTTATGGTGATCGATGTCATCAGATGCAGCGAATCATGGAGAAGTCATTCCTGGAAAAGCCGGCGCATGGTGCGGCGAACGGCAATCGGGTTATGGCGCGCGCAGCCGCGACGCCAATAGTATATTCGAGTGCGCGCGCCGGCTTCATTCAGGCCTTCCCTTTTTCCTTGAGCGCGAGCGCCAGCGGATAGACCACGTTGCGGCTGCTGCCGGTCAGCTTCACGGTCAGGGCCACCGCCTGCTTCAGCGGCAGCTCGTCCAGCAGGGTCCTGAGCGTAGCCTCAACGTCGGCATCGTCATGCGCAGATGCCTCCGGCGCACCTTCCACCACCAGTACAAACTCGCCGCGGCGATGGAATTCGTCCGTCTGCAACCATGCCGCTGCAGCATCCAGCCGGCAACGATGCACGGTCTCGTGCAACTTCGTCAGTTCACGGCCGATCACGATTTCGCGATGGCCGCCAAAGGCGGCACAGATGTCGGTCACGCAGTCAATGATTCGATGCGGCGCTTCATAAAACACCAGTATGGCGGACTCGGTCGCGAGCCCGGCCAGCACCCGACGGCGTTCGGCGGCGCGCGCCGGCAGAAATCCGCAGAACAGATGCCGGGTGACAGAAAACCCGCTGACCGACAGCAGCGCGGCCGCCGCATTCGGTCCGGGCACGGGCACGACCGCAAAACCCGCTTCACGCGCCGCATGGACCAGTACCGCGCCGGGGTCGGCGATCCCCGGCGTGCCGGCATCGCTGACGACGGCGACCGCCTTGCCTTCGGCGAGCAGGCCGATAATGCGCTCGGCCGAGCGCCGCTCGTTATGTTCGTGGACCGCGAGCATTTTCGCGGCAATGCCGTGGCGATCAAGCAGACGGACGGTGACGCGCGTGTCTTCCGCCGCGATCACGTCCACGGCCTTCAGCACCTCGAGCGCGCGCAGCGTGATATCGGAGAGATTCCCGATCGGCGTCGCGACTACATATAATGTGCTCCTGTCAACGCCGTGCCCTGCGTTCACGCTTTGCGCCACCACCGGACTGTGATCATGATCCATCGCCTGCTGCGTGCCACCTTCATTGCGGGATTCGCCTCCGCACTATACGGAGCGCCCGCCGCATTGGCCAGTGACGCCGGCGCAGTGCCGGTGCCCATCATCACGCAGAATCCGCACATCGCGCTGCTGCTGCCGGTCAAGTCGAAAATTTTCGTCCAGCATGCTACGGCGTTGCGCGACGGTTTCCGGGCCGCAGCAAAGGTGCAGGGGCAGAGCGTGCTGCCGGTGCGCGAGTACGCCGTGTCCGAGGAGGTCGGCAATGTGCTGGAAGGTTATCGCACTGCCGTTGCCGCGGGGGCGCAGGTGATCGTCGGCCCGTTGACCCGCGACGCGGTGACTGCGCTGGCCTTTGGCGAACCGGTGCCGGTGCCGACGCTGGCGCTCAACGTGCCCGATGACGTCGGCCGCGTGCCCGCTAACCTCTTTATGCTGAGCCTGCAGGTCGAGACCGAAGCGCACCAGGCAGCGCAGCTGGCCTGGCGGGAGGGTCGCCGCCAGGCGCTGATCGTTGCCGGCAGCGGACCGGTGCAGCGCCGCATGCAACTTGCATTCGCCCGCGAATTCACCCGGCTTGGCGGCGCGGTCACCGAGGCCGCATTTTCCCCGGACCCGGAAAAACTCCGGGCCATCGCGCGCCCCACGGTGGACATGTATTTCCTCGCGCTGGGTTATGCCGATGCGCGCGCGGTGCGCGCCTATCTCGGCGCAACGCCCGTATACGCGACCTCCGCCGTGCACGTGAGTGACGCCGGCCCGCTCGCGGGCTACGATCTCGCCGGCGTGCGGTTTGTCGACATGCCATGGCTGCTGGAACCCAATCACGCCGCCGTGATGATCTATCCGCGGGCGAATCCGCGGGGCACCGCGGATCTGGAGCGCCTCTATGCGCTGGGCATCGACGCCTGGCGCGTCACACAGTTGCTGCTGGCGGGGGCGCGCGACATCCGCCTCGATGGCGTCACCGGACAACTGTCGCTCGGGCCCGACGGTCAGATCGACCGCAAACTGCTCGCGGGCCGGTATGTGGATGGCCGGCCCCAACTCGCTGAATCTCCGGCGCGTGAACCCGCGCGGTGAGCAGGCCGAGGCGCTGGCCGCGGATTTTCTCCGCGACCGCGGATTGATCATCGTCGCAAAAAATTACCGCTGTCGCTTCGGCGAAATCGACCTGATCGCGCGCGAAGGCAACACTGTCGTTTTTGTCGAGGTCCGTCATCGCGGCGGCACGGCTTACGGCGGTGCGGGAGCCAGCATCACACCGGCTAAACGCGGCCGCCTGCTCAAGACCGCGCGCCATTACCTCTCAGGCGTTCATCCCGCACCGCCCTGCCGCTTCGACGCCATGCTGCTGACCGGGGAACCGGCGCACATCGAGTGGCTGCGCAATGCCATAGAAGAGTAGGAAGAAAACCGGCGCATGAGAGTACAATAGCGGCCATCATGGATCTGATTGCCCGCATCAGCGAAAATTTTTCAGAGAGCGCCCATCTCAAACTGCAGAGCATGGATGCACTGGCAGCGCCCATTGCCATGGCCGTGCAAACGATGGTGCACTGCCTGCAGCAGGACGGCAAGATACTCGCCTGCGGCAACGGCGGCTCTGCGGCGGACGCACAGCACTTTTCTGCGGAACTGCTGAACCGGTTCGAGGTCGAACGCCCCGGATTGGCAGCAATGGCGCTGACCACCGACAGTTCCACCCTGACATCCATTGCCAACGATTACGATTACACGCAGGTATTTTCGAAGCAGGTGCGCGCCCTCGGGCACGCGGGCGATGTTTTGCTGGCCATTTCAACCAGCGGCAACTCGCCCAATGTCGTCGCGGCCATCGCCGCGGCACACGAATGCGACATGCGGGTCGTCGCATTGACCGGACGCAACGGCGGCAAGATGGGCGAAATCCTCAAGCCGGAGGACGTCCATGTCTGCGTGCCGGCGACCAGCACCGCGCGCATCCAGGAGGTGCACCTGCTGACGCTGCACTGCCTGTGCGACGGCATTGATTGTCTACTTTTGGGAGTTGAATAAATGCGCAAAATTTTCACGCTGACCTGCATCGTCTTGCTGCCCGTATTGTCCGGCTGCGCCGCCGTAGTCGTCGGCGGAGCGGCAGCGACCGGCGTCATGGTGGCGGAGGACCGCCGTACCGTCGGCACCATGACTGAGGATGAAGGCATCGAGCTCAAGGCCCTCAGTCGCATCACCGAGAAATACAAGGATGCGCACATCAACGTCACCAGCTATAACCGCGCGGTGCTGCTGACCGGTGAGGTGCCCAGCGAAGCGGCGAAAGCGGATGCCGAGCGCATCGCCCGCGCGGTGGACAATGTGCGCAGCGTGTTCAACGAACTGCAGGTGTCCGGCAATACCTCGATGCAAGCGCGGACCAATGATGCGGTGCTGACCTCC
>JBFKCU010000328.1:0-3629 GCA_041620115.1 Burkholderiales bacterium
AGACATCACCATGCCGCACCATCACGGTGCCTCTCGCAACTTCATTCGGCGGATAATTTAACAATTGGGATGAATCGACTCCGTGCGTGCTGCTACGCAACCCTTGGCCGCAACGCGGGGCCCTGCCACTACCTGATCAACGAGCGTCGTGTTGATGCGTTTGCGGCTGCACGGTTAATCCGGTCGATCACCGCAAGCGCCTTATATTGCGGACCTTCAGGCCATGCTTCGATCAACTGATCTGGCGACGGATTGGTGATTGCAGCGAAAATAGCCAGTACCATATGACGCAAAGTGGAGACTGGCTGTGCTCTTGGGCTGCATTGCAGATGATTTCACGGGTGGCACCGACCTGGCGAGCACGCTCTCCGGGGGCGGCATGCGCACCGTGCAGACCATAGGCGTGCCCGATGGGCCGATCGAGGATGCCGACGCGGTTGTGGTCGCGCTGAAATCACGCACCACCCCGCCCGAGCAGGCCGTCGCTGAATCGCTGGCTGCGTTGCACTGGCTGCAGGCACAGGGCTGCAAGCAGTTTTTCTTCAAATATTGTTCCACGTTCGACTCCACCGCGAAGGGCAACATCGGCCCCGTCGCAGATGCCCTGATGTCGGCGCTCCAGGTGCCGTTTACCATTGCCTGTCCCGCATTTCCGGAGAACCGGCGCACCGTATACCGGGGCCATCTGTTTGTCGGCGACCAGTTGCTGTCCGAATCCAGCATGAAGGACCATCCGCTGACCCCCATGAAGGACGCCAATCTGGTACGCGTACTGCAGGCTCAGACGCGGCAGCAGGTCCACCTCATCGGACATGACACGGTAGCCACCGGTGCGGCTGCCATCGAGGCCGTCTGCAGCCGCATCGGCCAGGGCATTGCGATCGTTGATGCACTGACCGGCGACGACCTGCACGCCATCGGCCGCGCCTGCGCCCGCCTGCGCCTGGTTACCGGCGGATCCGGTGTCGCCATCGGCCTGCCCGGGAATTTTCGCCGTGCCGGACTGCTGCAGACCTGCGCCGCAGACGCTGCATTGCCCCATATCGACGGCCCTGCAGCGGTCCTGGCCGGAAGTTGCTCGGCGGCCACGAATGCCCAGGTTGCGCACTGGTTGAAGAACCGGCCCGGATTCCGCATTGATGTCCGCCGGCTGCTGACCGGCACCGATGTCGCCGGCGAGGCCCTCGCCTGGGCCCGCGATCAGGGCTCGCGCGATCCGCTGCTGATCTATGCCACCAGCACGCCGGAGGAGGTGCGTGCCGTGCAACGGCACGCGGACGCCGAACAGGTCGGCACCCAGATCGAGCGCGCGCTCGCGGAAATCGCCTGGGGTCTGGCACAGGCCGGCACCCGCAAGTTCGTGATCGCGGGCGGTGAAACCGCGGGCGCCATCGTCAAGCGGCTGGGCATACACGCGTTGCGCATCGGCCCGGCGATCGACCCCGGTGTGCCCTGGACCTGCAGCGTCGGCACGCAGCCACTGGCACTGGCGCTGAAATCCGGTAACTTCGGCACAGTCGATTTTTTTGAAAAAGCATTATCCAAACTACACTGAGGATGCCGCAATGACTGAAAACCAGTTGCGCGAGGAGATCGCCGCACTCGGCAAGTCGATTTACGAGCGCGGCCTGACCCATGGCAGCACCGGCAACATCAGCGCACGCTGCACCGACGGCTGGCTGCTGACACCGACGGGATCCAGCCTCGGACGGCTGGATCCGGCGCGCATCGCCAAGCTCGACTGGAACGGCAAACTCATCGCCGGCGATCCGCCCTCCAAGGAAAATTTCCTGCACCTGGCCATGTACGAGGAACGCCCGCAGAACGGCGCGGTCATCCATCTGCATGCCACGCACTCGGTGGCAGTATCCGTGCTGGCAGACACCAATCCCGATGACGCCCTGCCCCCGCTGACGGCTTACTACGTGATGCGCATCGGTTGCCTGCCCATGGTGCCTTACTACGCGCCGGGCGATAGGGCGCTGGCGGCCGCAGTCCGGAAACTGGCGTCGCGCCACCACGCTGTACTGCTGGCCAACCACGGCCCGGTGGTGTCCGGCAGCACGCTGGCAGCCGCCGCCGACGCCATGGAGGAACTCGAAGCCACGGCGAAACTCCACCTGCTGCTGCGGGGCGAAAAAATCCGCGCACTGAACGCCGCGCAGGTGGCGGACTTAAGAAGCCGTTACCCACATTAGCGCGGTGCCTCGAACGCCGGCGAATTCCGGATATTGGCAGGAATAACGCTGCGCGGACGGTGTTTGCCCAGCACGGACGGGATTCAACCCAGTACCGTCAAGACTACCGGCCTGCCGGAAAAGGAGTGGACATCATGAACATCGCCTCCCGTCTGATCATCTCGCTGCTCCTGGTTGGCCTGCTGGCGGCCTGCGCCATGCCTGCCGCGATCAAGCCCGGCACCACGACCGATGAACTGCTGCAGCGCCTGGGCAAGCCCACCGCCACGCGCGTCAATCCGCAGGGCGGGGAGTACTGGGAATATGCCTACGGCCCTGAAGGCACGGAAACCTGGCTCTTCGGCATCGACCGCGGGCGCATGGTTCGCACGTCCACGCAATTGCTGACCACGGAGCGGCTGCAGCGCGTCGTGCCCGGCGTCACCACCGAAGCTCAGGTGCTGGAACTGCTGGGCACGCCGAGAAAAATTACCCGCTTCCGCGAAGAAATCGCGTGGGAATGGCGCGTCGACCTGGCACCGAATCTGGGGCTGTTTGTCGTACGCTTCAATCCGGCCGGCATCGCCACCGGGTTCAACGTGCTGGTCGATATCTCCAAGGACTCAAACGACAAGGACACGGGGCCCTGATCCGCGCCGGACCTAGATCCCCGAAAGTTTGGAGTTTGCCGCCGCCAGACGTTCGACCAGGATCCGCAGATAGGCGCGGTCGAACTTGAGCAGGCAGATTTCTGACGCATGCTCCAGCGCCTTGACGCTGATCTTGATCATGCGCAACTCGGTCGCCGCTACGACATCGGCGGAACGCTGGTTGCCGGCTTCACCGAGATAAGCCATTTCGCCGACACATTCGCCGGTCTTGAGCAGGCTCAGCAGCCGGCGCTTGCGCAATACCCGCGCCTCGCCCGAAACCAGGATGCCGAAAAAGTCACCGGGATCGCCTTCCTTCATGATGACCTCATCCTTGGCCACATCGATCCATTCCGAAAAACGCAGGACCTCCCACAGCTCGACGTCACCGAATCCCCTGAAAAAGGACAGCGTGCGCAGGATGTTGAATTTTTCGGTGTCGAGCACGCCATGCCTGGGCAATGGCGCACCCTCGGCAATGGCCACCAGGTCCTTGGCAAACTGCTCCCAGCCAACGTAACGCACAGCCTTGTCGCGCGCCATGGCGCGGCGCACTACCAGGTCGATCTCGGTAGGCACATCCTGGCGCAACTCAGAGGGCAGCGGCGGATCGGCGTTGAGGATCTGGTGCGACAAGCCGGCGATGTTGTCGGCAGTAAACGGCAGCTTGCCCGTCAGCATCTGGAACATGACCACGCCCAGCGCATAGATGTCGGTTTGCAGATCAGCCGGCTGGTTCAGGTGCTGCTCGGGCGACATATAGGCCGGGGTGCCGATGCCGTCGACCATGGTACGGGTCGTC
>JBFKCU010000329.1:0-3628 GCA_041620115.1 Burkholderiales bacterium
AGGTGATGACGATGCGGCGGTAATCCACGTCGACGCCGTAGCGCGACCGGTAAAAGCCGGCACTGGCGCGGCGCAGCGCCGTCATGCCCAGCGCCGGCGTATAGACCAGGTCGCCCGATTTCACCGCGCGCTCGCCGGCCGCGCGTACCGGCTCCGGCGTGGAAAAATCCGGCTCGCCGATTTCAAGATGCACGATGCTGCGGCCTTCGGCTTCGAGCTCGCGCGCGCGCGCGAGCAGCGTCATCACGTGGAACGGTGCGATGAGCGTCGTGCGCCTGGACAGCGGACCGGAAAATCCTGATGAAGACGGCATGAATCGAACGCGTATGGGTTTGCAGCCTGTTGCGCAGCGGTTACGCTAGCACAAAACGACAACGGGGCTCTGGGGCCCCGTTGTTGTTTGCGGTGCAACCGCGCGAATTTACAGCCCGTGCTGCTTGAACCAGGCCGTGGCGCGCTTCCAGCCGTCCTCGGCCTGCTCCTTGCGGAAGCTCGGACGGTAGTCGGCGTGGAAGGCATGCGGGGTGTCGGGATACAGGTGGATCGTCGACGGCTTGCCTTTTTCCTTCAGCGCCGCGTTCATCTTGTCGACCGTGTCATTGGGAATGCCGGCATCGGCACCGCCGTAAAGGCCCAGCACCGGCGCGTTGATCTGGTCCACCAGGTCGATCGGATGTTTCGGCGTCATGTCGTTGGCCGGACCGACGAGACGGCCGTACCAGGCCACGCCCGCCTTCACGTTCGGATTGTGCGCGGTATAGAGCCAGGTGATGCGCCCGCCCCAGCAGAAACCGGTGACGCCGAGGCGCTTGGCATCGCCGCCGTTTTTCGCAGCCCATGCGGCAGCCGCATCCAGGTCGCTCATCACCTGTGCATCCGGCACCTTGCTGACCACCTGCGAGAAAATTTCCTTGTTGTCCTTCAGCTTGGACACATCACCCTGACGGTAGTACATCTCCGGGGCGATGGCCAGCCAGCCTGCCTTGGCGAAACGACGGCAGACATCCTTGATGTGTTCGTGCACGCCGAAAATCTCCTGCACCACCAGAATGGTCGCGAGATTCCTGCCGTTGGCGGGCATTGCGCGGTACGCGGGAATGTCCCCGTTCGCGGTGGGAATCGTGACTTCGCCGGCGGTCAGCCCGCTGGTGTCGGTGGTGATCATGGTTTGTGCGGACACCGGCTGTACTGCAAGGGCAAATCCCGCGGCCAGTGAGCCGGCCACAAACTCGCGCCGCGAAACTTTGGTGCGGTTGGAAACCAGGGCCAGCATGTCTTCGCGCAGCATGTCGTTCATGGAAATCTCCGTTGTTCAATCATCAGGGTGGGTACATCAGGGCTCAGTCCGGAACAGGGCCGATCAGGATACGGCCAAATCCCCGGCTACAGACAGCCGCGGTCCGCTTTTTGTTCCGGCGACGAAGATGTCACGCGTTGGCGACATCAATGTCGGTCACAGCGATCCTTCGGCGCGCATTGCGGCCGGTGCCGGCGCACACGCGCCGCGTGAATATCCAAGCTTCAGTTCTCAGCCGCCGTTCGTGAAATTGGAATGATCCGGCCGCGCGCCGTAAGGGTTTATGCCTTGCAAATCAGCGCTTGAGCGTCCATACTGCGCGCCGGCGGTTGGATTCAGTCTATGCTTTGAGCCCGTTCCGGGTGCCTCTGTTTGGTCTTCTCCACACGTCACTGATGCTGCGTCCAATCCCGGACGCGGATCACACAATTCTGGAGCATCGAGCATGGCAACCAAAGGCACCGTTAAATTTTTCAATGCAACCAAGGGTTTCGGCTTCATCCAGCCGGCCGACAGCTCCAAGGATGTGTTCGTGCACATCTCCGCTGTCGAGCGCGCCGGCATGAAAACCCTGAGCGAAAACCAGCAGGTCGAGTTTGACGTCGAGCGCGGCTCCGACGGCCGTTCCTCTGCCGTCAATCTGAAGGCGGTTTGATCACCTTCCGCCGCAAGTTCGCCCCGTTGGCGGCAGGCCTGCCGTCATGGGCGCGTACCCGTCATCGCGCTGGCCTCGCCCCACTACAAGGAGCATCCTGATGGCCAAGGAAGAAATGGTCGAGTTCGAGGGCGTCATCGACGAGGTGCTGCCCAATACCATGTTTCGCGTGACGCTGGAAAACGGCCATACGCTGACGGCGTATGCCTCGGGCAAGATGCGCAAGCACCGCATTCGCATACTCGCCGGCGACAAGGTAACCGTCGAAATTTCGCCGTATGACATGAGCAAGGGCCGCATCAGCTTCCGCCACAAGGACGAGCGCGCCGGGCCACCCCCGGGTGCACGGCCATCCTACATGGCCGGCAAGAAACGCTGATTGCACCAGGGCCTGTTTACAGGCCCTGTGTTTTTTGAGCGCCGGATTTTTTCCGCCCGGCCTTCGCTGCCGGCCCGCCCTGGGGCAGTGGCAGCGCCGTCTTGTACTTGACCTGTTTCAGCGCAAAGCTTGACTTGAGATTGCCCACGCCGGGGATCTTCGCCAGAAAATCAACGATGAACCGCTCCAGCGCCTGCACGTCGGCCACCATCACCCGCAGCATGTAATCGGAATCGCCGGTCATCAGGTAACACTCCATGACTTCGGGACGCTCGGCAATCGCGCGCTCGAAAATCTCCAGGGCTTTTTCGACCTGCCGCTCCAGCCGCACCTGGATGAACACCGACACGGTCACCCCCAGCGCCAGCGCATCGAGCAGCGTGACATAGCGGCTGATCAGCCCACCCTCCTCCAGCCGCCGCACGCGCGCCAGACACGGCGAAGGCGACAGATTGACGGCGCGCGCGAGTTCGACATTGGACAGACGCGCGTTGTCCTGCAGCCGCGCCAGGATCCTCCAGTCTGTCGCATCCAGCTCAATTTTCGGCATTTTATACCTTTTATTTGATAATTTTCAGCATTATATGCTTACTATATCTTATAAAACAACAAGGTACGAAACCCTGTTCCGTGCGATTGCGGGTAGCATGCAGGGCATACGTGCACTCCCCGTGCGCCGCGAAGGATGAACTGCCATGACCGACCTGTCTGAACTCGCCGCCGCCTTCTGGCGCGTGATGCCCGCCGATCCCGATCCCACCGAAACGCGGGAATGGCTGGACGCGTTCAACTCGCTGATCGAATCCGAAGGCCGCGAGCGGGCGACCTACCTGCTGCGCAAGCTGCTCGACGAAGCGCGCGCGCGGCGCGTGCCCATGCCGCCGGTGCTGAACACGCCGTACTGCAACAGCATCGGCCTGGCCGAGCAGCCGCAGTTCCCCGGCAACCTCGACATCGAAGCGCGCATTTCCGCGCTGGTACGCTGGAACGCGCTGGCGATGGTGCTGCGCGCCAATCGCGGCGCCGCGGAGCTCGGCGGCCACATCGCGACCTACACCTCGATTGCCGACCTCTTTGAAGTGGGCTTCAACCATTTCTTCCGCGCCGGACAGGATGGCGACGCGGTATTCTTCCAGCCCCATGCGTCGCCCGGCATCTATGCCCGTGCGTGGCTCGAGGGCCGCCTGACCGAGGATCACCTGAACAACTACCGGCGCGAGACCGGCGGTCCCGGCACCGGTCTGTCCTCGTACTGCCACCCGTACCTGATGCCGGATTTCTGGCAGTTCCCCAATGC
>JBFKCU010000330.1:0-3616 GCA_041620115.1 Burkholderiales bacterium
AACACCATCGCCGTGCATGGCGCGGCAGCAAGCAAGATCAGGCCCGCGATGTAACTGTCGAGCTGTTCGGCCGGCAGCAGCGGCGCGAAGACATGGCGAATGAAGATCCAGCCAAGCAGCGCCATCGAAAACGGCTTCACCGCCCAGTTGACGAACAGGGTAACGCCGATGCCGCGCCAGTGTGTGCGAACCTGGCCCAGCGCACCGAAATCGACGCGCAGCAGCATCGGCACGATCATCACCCAGATCAGCACCCCGACCGGCAGGTTGACCTGAGCGTATTCGAGGCGACCTATGGCCTGAAACAGCGCCGGAAAAGCCTGCCCCAGTGCAACGCCGGCAATGATGCACAGAAACACCCACAGCGTCAGCCAGCGCTCGAAAAAACCCATGCCGGCACCGCCCGCGGGCGCTGCCGGCGCCTGCGCGTCGACGCTCATGCCCGCGGCACCGCAGTCACTGCAGCGCCGATCTGCTCCAACTCCCGTCTCAGGGACAACCGGTCCATGCGATCAAGCGGCAGATTGACGAACGGCGCGAGGCGCGCCTGCAACTGACGGTAAGCGGTGGCGAACGCCTTGCGCTTTTCCCCGTCGCCGCCCCCAGCGGCGGCTGGATCGGGAATGCCCCAGTGCGCGGTCATCGGCTGGCCCGGCCATACCGGACAGACTTCGCCGGCCGCATTGTCACAGACCGTAATAATGAAATCGAACTGTGGCGCCCCGGGCTGGGCGAACTCATCCCAGCTCTTGCTGCGTAATCCCGCGGTCGGCAAACCCTGCTCCGCAAGCAGCGCAATCGCCAGTGGATGTACTGTGCCCTTGGGATCGCTGCCGGCACTCCAGGCCCGAAACCGGCCGTCGCCCATGCGGTTGAGCAGTGCTTCTGCGAGTATGCTGCGCGCGGAATTTCCCGTACACAGAAACAGCACATTGCGAATCTTGCCGTCGGACATCACTTCTCCTTGCATTGAATCGATGGACCGGAACCGACAGCAGGCCGGCCCGGTTGCGGATCGCTACTGCGCCGGTGAGCAGCACGCCGCCTTCGGCCCCGTTTCCGGTTGCGCGTTCAGCGCACCATCGCCAAACACCGGGACTTCACCCAGCGTCTGGTAAGCCTCCCACGCGATCCCCTGCGGATCCTGCACCCAGTACTTGTTCGACTTCGCGTAACAGCAGCTGGTCTCCTGCTGCGCCAGCATCTGCTGGTCGGCGCGGGCGAGGCGGCTGTGGATGTCGGCGAGTTCGGTTTCGTTCTCGACCTGGATACCGACATGGTCCAGACCGGATTTCATGCCACGCGCGGAAATCGCGAAATTGACGCGCGGATCCTCGAGCATCCATTTCGCGTAATCGGGCTTGCGCACCGACGGTTCGGCACCGAACAGCGTGGAGTAGAAGCGGACATTCTGGTCGACATCGTCAACGGCAACATGCATGTGAAAGCGTTTCATGGCGATACTCCTGGTTTGGCCGCGACCGCAGGCGTGCATTCGGGCAGGCACGAGTCGCCGCCGCAGCAATTTTCAGTGAGAAAGTTGACGAGCTTCAGCGCATTGCCGAAGTTCGCCGAGTAAATCACGTAACGCCCGTCCTGGCGTGAGACTGCCAGACCGGCGTTGCTCAGTTCCTTCAGATGAAACGAAAGTGTCGGCGGCGGCAATCCGAGCTGGTCGGCAATGGCACCTGCGGCCATGCCCTCCGGTCCGGCCTGCACCAGCAGGCGGTAAACCCCCAGCCGTGATTCCTGCGCCAGGGCTCCGAGTGCAGCAACTGCATCTTTCGTTTTCATGTTTCCAATAATATGAAAATAAAACGACAGCGTCAATAAAACATTTTTTACTTAACAATCAACTACTTATTTTATATCGCGAACGGCGCGCGCAATGCGGTTTGCGAGCTGGGTCACCTGCCGCCTGGACTTGCCCTCGACCATCACCCGGATCACCGGTTCGGTGCCCGAAGGCCGCAGCAATACGCGTCCCGACGGTCCCAGCACCCGCTCAGCCGCCGCCACGGCCTTGCGCACGGCCTCGGCGCCCATCACGGCAGACGCTGCGCCGGCCCTGAGTCGCACGTTGACCAGGACCTGCGGATACAGCTTGAACTCCACCGCCTTGGCCAGCGTGGTCTTCGCCGCAAGCAGCGCCTGCAGCACCTGCAAGGCCGAGACGATGCCGTCACCCGTGGTGTGTTGATCGAGACAGACCATATGGCCGGAATTTTCACCGCCCAGCAGCCAGCCGCGCTGCTTGAGCATCTCCAGCACATAACGATCACCGACTTTGGCGCGCGCAAACGGGATTTTCAACCGGGCCAGCGCCTGCGCCATCGCCAGATTCGTCATCTGGGTGCCGACGACGCCGCCTTTCAGGGCCCGCTTGCGTTTGCGGTGGGCGGCAACGATATAGAGCAGTTCATCCCCATCATAAATGCGCCCGGCCGCATCCGCCATGATCAGACGGTCACCGTCACCGTCAAGCGCGATGCCGATGTCGGCTCTGGCGCGCTTCACCGCGCGCTGCAATGATTCAGCGTGAGTCGCCCCCACACCCTTGTTGATGTTGAAACCGTCCGGCTCGGCACCCACCGACACCACCTCCGCCCCCAGCTCATGAAACACATGCGGCGCAATGTGATAGGCCGCACCATGCGCGCAGTCGACCGCGATACGCAATCCATGCAGATCCAGGCTTGCCGGGAACGTACTCTTGCAGAATTCGATATAACGACCCGCAGCATCGTCGACGCGCCGCGCCTTTCCGAGTTCGGCCGAGGGTTTGCAATGCAGCGGCTCCGCGACCGCAGCCTCTATTGCCGATTCGGTGGCGTCAGCCAGCTTGTTGCCGTCGGCCGAAAAAAACTTGATTCCATTGTCCTGATAGGGATTGTGCGACGCGCTGATGACGATGCCCGCCGACAGCCGCAGTGCCCGCGTCAAATAGGCCACACCCGGCGTCGGCATCGGTCCCACCAGCAGCACATCGACCCCGGCCGCCGACAAACCGGCCTCCAACGCCGACTCGAGCATATAGCCCGACACCCGCGTGTCCTTGCCGATCAGCACCACAGGCCGGTCGCCCCCGCCGGACTTGCGCGTCAGCACCCGACCCGCGGCATAACCGAGACGCATCACGAAATCCGGGGTAATGGGCGCCTCACCCACCGTGCCGCGCACGCCGTCTGTACCGAAGTATTTTCTGTTCATTGTTCTTCTGATCTTGTTCGGGTGATGAATGCCGAGAATGGTAAACAGCGGGCCGCTTCCAGTAAACAGCACCGCGCCATGGTACGCAACTGATTATCCGCCTGATACGGCCTGCCAAACCGCGAGCGCATCGCGCGTCGCGGCCACATCATGCACCCGCAGGATCGCAGCCCCGCGCTGCGCTGCGATCAGTGCCGCCGCCACGCTGCCGGACGCGCGCTCACCGACATCGCGCCCGGTCAGCGCGCCAATCATCGACTTTCGCGACAGCCCCGCCAGCACCGGTATTGCCGACGTCGCCACCCGGCCGAGGTTGCGCAGCAAGACCAGATTATGCGCAAGCGTCTTGCCAAAACCGAACCCCGGGTCAACGACAATACGTTCGCGCGCGATCCCGGCGCGTTCC
>JBFKCU010000331.1:0-3608 GCA_041620115.1 Burkholderiales bacterium
CAAGTTCGCGGACATCATTGCGGTCAAGGGCGACCCGCTGAAGAACATCCGCGTATTCCAGGACAAGAAAAACATTCAGATGGTCATGAAGGAAGGCCGGATCTACGCTGACCGCCGACCGGGCCACGACAAGAACGTGGTCAGCGTAACGCCGCGCGACTGGAAGAAAATCGATTATCTGTAATTGCGCCCGGCGCAAAAAACCAGGCAGTATCGACATAAACTTCGAGGGGGTTGAGCATGGCAGCAGCAAAGAAGGAAGCGGTCAAAGCGGGCGCAGCAAAAACCAAGACCGTGGGTGCCGTACGCGCCGGCAACGGCAAGTACCATTTCCGCATGGACAAGCTGAAAAAAGTACCCGCAGGCACCGGCTATTCGACGTCGCACGGCGGCGTGGTCGAGGGTGCGCGCATCCTCGTCGGCTATATCCATAAGCCGCGTGGTACCGGCTCGCGCATGCACAGCCACAACAACGAGCAATTGAACTACGTGCTGCGCGGCACGCTGGTGGGCTCGGTCAACGGCAAGAAAGTCGTCGCGCCGGCGGGCACGCTGATTTACATACCGGCGAAGGCGCCGCACAACCTGGTGGCCTCGCCCAAGGACAAGGATGTCATTTTCCTCGCGATCAAGGACCTGTCGCAGGGCATTATCGGCATGGCTGTAGACGGGACGATGGCGGGCCCGCATTACGAGAAGGGTTTCGGTCCAGCGACAAAAGCGCCGAAGAAGCGCAAGAAGCGCGCTGCCGCCCGCAGATAAATTCCACGTCAAATCAGCGTGTTCGGCGCTACTGTCGGGAGCGCGGCGCCGCTGTGTGTCCGGCGGCAGCGGTTCTGCTGAGGTGGGCCGGCCCGTAGGCAACTTTTTGCGTCGGTGATATCGTGTTACTCGATTCCGCAAAAAATACACTGATTCGGGTGAATAAAAAGCAGTCGCTGCGGCCACGATTCCAGTGATGAGGAGGCGCCCATGCATCGCGCACGTTTGCTGAGTGTCATCGCCCTGTTTCTGATTGCGGCCCCGCCGCTGGCCGCACAGGGCTATCCCAACAAGCCGATACGCTTTATTGTTGGCTTTCCGCCCGGCGGCACCAACGACATCATCGCTCGCCTGTTTGCGCCCAAGCTCGCTGAAGGCCTGGGCCAGCAGGTGGTGGTCGAAAACCGCGGTGGCGCGAATACCGCAATCGCATCGGAAATGTTTGTACGCACGGCGCCCGACGGCTATACCATCATGCTCAACGGGCCGGGACATGCGACCAACCCGGCAATGATCAAGCTCAACTTCGATCCCATCAGGGATTTTGCCTTTGTCACGCTGGTGGCCGAATCGCAGAACCTGCTGGTGGTGCATCCGTCGCTGCCGGTGAAAAGCGTCAGGGGACTGATTGCGTTTTCGAAGAAGCGGCCCGGCGAAATCAACTATGGCTCCTCCGGCATCGGCACCACGGTGCATCTGTCAGCGGAGCTGTTCAAGTACATGACCAAGATCAACTGGGTGCATGTTGCCTACAAGGGTGGTGGGCCCGGACTGACAGGGCTGCTGTCGGGCGAAGTCTCGCTGTACTTCGGCAACGTACCCACACTCATCAATCCGGTGCGCGCCGGCAAGCTGCGGCCGCTGGCGGTGACCGGCAGCAAACGCTCGGGTGCCGCGCCCGAGATCCCGACTGTTGCCGAAAGCGGTGTGCCGGGTTACGAGGTGACCAGCTGGTACGGTCTGTCGGCACCGGCGAAAACACCGCGCGCGATCATTGACCGCATCAACACTGAATCCGTGCGCGCACTCAACAATGCCGACCTCAAGGAGCGCCTGCAGGGCCTGGGCGCCGAACCGGCGGGAACGACGCCGGAGCAGTATGCTGCCTTTATCCACGCCGAAATCGACAAATGGGCCAATGTCATCAAGGCTGCCGGAATTAAGAGTGAATGATCGTTACGAGGAGAATCTGATGTTCATGTTGCGTAACCTGAGTCTGTTGTTGATGCTGTGCGTGCCGGCGGCCGCCGTTCATGCGCAGAAATTTCCGACCAAACCCATACGCATTATCGTGGCTTATACGCCGGCCGGCACCACCGACATCCTCGCGCGCGCGGTCGGGCAGAAAATGACCGAAGCCTGGGGCCAGACCGTCATCGTCGACAATCGCCCCGGCGCCAACGGCAACATTGGCACTGAAATATCCGCCAACGCGACGCCCGATGGTTACACCATACTCATGGGGACGGCGGCCACCCACGGCATCAACAACACATTGTATCCCGCGCTGAAATGGGATGCGGTGAAAGACTTCGCACCGATCAGCCTGGTGGCCGAAGTACCCAACGTGCTGGTGGTCAATAACTCGTTGCCGGCGAAAAGCGTCAAGGAGCTGATTGCCTGGGGCAACGCTAATCCCGGCAAGCTCAACCACGGCTCGCCAGGGCTGGGCAGCACGGGGCACTTGTCTGCGGAATTGTTCAAGGCTGCTGCAGGCGTGAAAATGACTCACATCCCGTACAAAGGCAGCGCACCGACGCTGGCCGATCTGGTGGGCGGACAGATCCAGGTCGTCATCGACAATCTGCCGCCGTATCTGCCGCACGTGCAATCCGGAAAGATCCGTGGCCTTGCGGTAACCACCGCGAAGCGTTCCGCTGCCGCGCCTAATCTGCCGACCATGCAGGAAGCGGGCGTCGCCGGTTATGAAGCGGGCTCCTGGTTCGGTTTGCTGGCTCCGGCCAAGACACCGAACGACATCGTGCGCAAGTTGTCTGTGGAAACCGACCGCATCCTGAAGCTTCCGGATGTGAATGAGCGCCTGACCGGTCTGGGGGCAGCACCGGTCGGCGGCACTCCGGAGGCGTTTGCGAAATTCATCAGCAGCGAACAGGCGAAGTGGCGCAAGGTGATACAGCAGGCCAACATCAAGCTTTAGAAAACGATGCTCGAGCTACTGCGCGATGCCCTGGGTGCGTCGCGCGGTGTTCGTGACCTCGCCTGTCATATGATATGTCTGGCCCCCTGCGCCGTGCTCCTTGCTGTTGCATTGCTCGTGACGCCTCATCATCGTTTTCGGAAAACTAAACATTCGCCATGATCCGCGATCCTGAATCGTTCAGCCTCCTGCTCGACACCGTCGAACGCTTCGTACGCGAGAAACTGATTCCGCGCGAAGTCGAGGTCACGGAAGCGGACGCCATACCCGCGGACATCCTTGCCGACATGCGTAACATGGGCCTGTTCGGCCTGACCATACCGGAAGCCTACGGCGGACTCGGCCTGACGAGCGAGGAGGAAGTGCTGACCTCGATGGCGCTGTGTTACGCGTCACCGGTGTTCCGTTCGCGCATCGGCACCAATACCGGCATTGGTGCGCAGGGCATCGTCATCGACGGCACCGATGCGCAGAAAAAGAAATATCTGCCGCGGCTCGCTTCAGGTGAAATTACCGGCTCGTTCGCGCTGACCGAACCCGAAGCCGGCTCCGATGCGGGGTCGCTGAGAACCACGGCGCGCCGCGACGGCGAAGACTATGTGCTCAACGGCGCCAAGCGTTACATCACCAATGCGCCGCAGGCGGGGGTGTTCACGGTGATGGCCCGCACCGATCTGAAATCGAAAGA
>JBFKCU010000332.1:0-3606 GCA_041620115.1 Burkholderiales bacterium
AAAACAGCTGATTGCGCGCGAGCCCCTGCCCTCGCTGTATTTCACACTGGGCAACCTTTACGGCGATCAGTCGCGCTGGGCGGAGGCGCAACAGGCGTACTTCCAGGCCCATCAGCTGGAGCCGGGCAATCCCGACTACGCCTACAATCTCGCCGTCGGCCTGGAACATGTGGGCCAGTCGAAACTGGCTGCAGGGTTTTACCGGCGGGCGGTAAGCCAGGCGCAGGCAAAAGGACGCGCCGGCTTCAATCTCGCGCAAGCCCAGGACCGCATCCGCCAGCTCGCATCCAGGCCGGACTGACCGGTCAGAGAAGTCCAGGATGGCCGAACAACGAAAGAAATTGCGGCTGGGTGAATTGCTGGTCCAGCAGGGGCTGATCACCAAGGATCAGCTCGCCATCGTCCTCGCCGAGCAGCGCAACAGCAATATTCCCATCGGCCGCCTGCTGGTCCGCCTCGGCTTCGTCACGGAAACAGCGATCCGCGACATCATGGCGCGGACCGTGGGCCAGGAATCCATTGATCTGGCCCAGGTTGTTGCCGATTCCGAAGCACTGGGGCTGGTGCCCGAAGACTTCGCGCGCCGCAATCACCTGTTGCCGATCGCCTATGATCCCGTCGAACAGGTGCTGACCATCGCCACAACGGAGATTTTCAACGTCGTTGCGCTCGACCAGTTGCGGGCGATGCTCGGGTCGCAGATGGAGTTGAAGACCCAGCTTGCCGCCGAAGCGCAGCTCAGCGACTACATTGACCAGTTCTACGGCCACGAACTGTCGGTGGACGGGATACTCACCGAGATCGAAACCGGTGAAATCGATTACGAAAGCCTGCAGGCCGGCGGTGACGAATATACCCAGCCGATGGTGCGGCTGGTCAACGCCATCCTGGTTGATGCGGTCAAACGCGGCGCCTCCGACATCCACTTCGAACCGGAATACGCGTTCCTGCGCATCCGCTACCGCATCGACGGCGTGCTGGAAACCGTACGCAGTCTCCACAAAACCTACATGCCCGGCATCACCGTGCGCGTCAAAGTCGTCAGTGACATGAACATTGCCGAAACCCGCGCGCCGCAGGACGGCCGCCTGTCCCTGACACTGAACGGCCGCCCGGTCGACTTCCGCGTGTCGACGCAGCCGACCATCTACGGCGAGAACATCGTGCTGCGGGTGCTGGACCGCGAAAAGTCCATCGTCAATCTGGATCGCATGAATCTGTCACGCGAAACCATGGCGAAACTGGAACTCATGCTGGCGCGACCCGAGGGCATACTTGTGGTGACCGGCCCCACCGGCAGCGGCAAGACGACGACGCTGTATTCGCTGCTCGCCCAGGTCAACGACGAAACCGTCAACATCATGACGCTGGAAGACCCGGTCGAGTACCCGCTGACGCTGATGCGCCAGACGTCGGTCAGCGAAGTGGCGCGCATGGATTTTGCCAACGGCATCCGCTCGATCATGCGCCAGGACCCGGACATCATCCTGGTCGGCGAGGTGCGTGATCGCGAAACGGCAGAGATGGCCTTCCGCGCGGCGATGACCGGCCATCAGGTTTTCACCACGCTGCACACCAATTCCGCGCTGGGCGCTTTTCCGCGCCTGCTCGATATCGGCATCCAGCCTGACATCATGGCAGGCAACATCATCGGCGTTATTGCACAGCGCCTGGTGCGCGTGTTGTGCTCTCATTGCAAGGAGGCCTACGCGCCGTCCCAGGAAGAACGCGCTCTGATCGGCCCCACCGGCGATTCGACGTCATTTCTCTATCGACCCGTGGGCTGTAAACACTGTGCCAACAAGGGCTATCGCGGCCGCACGCCCATCATGGAACTGCTGGTGATGGACGGCGACATGGATGAACTCGTCGCGCGTCGTGCCACTGCCAAGGAGTTGCGCGCCGAGGCCGTGTCCAAGGGCTTCCGCTCGCTGGCAGAGGAAGGGCTCAGCCGCGTGCTCGATGGCAGCACCAGCCTCGCCGAAGTCGCGCGCACCGTGGACCTGACCGGGCGACTGCGGCAATGAACCCCGCCAGCTCCCGGCACAACCTTTGCGCATGACCCGCTGACACGTGCCTTCATTCGAGTACAGGGCCATCGACAAAGCCGGACGCCCGGCGCGCGGCGGGCTCGATGCCGTCAACGAAATCGACCTCGAACTGCGGCTGCGCCGCATGGGGCTGGACCTCATCGCCTGCAAGCCGGTGGACCGCCAGACCTCATCGACGCTGGCTGCCGGCGGCGCCATCACGCGGCAGGATCTGGTCAACTTCTGCTTTGACATGGAGCAGATGGTGCGCTCGGGCATCCCGATCCTCGACGGCCTGCGCGACATGCGCGATACCATCGAATCGCCGCGGTTTCGTGAAGTGCTGACGATCATGACCGAGGACATGGAAGCCGGTAACGTGCTGTCGCAGTGCATGGCGACACACGGCGACGTGTTTGATCGTGTGTTCATCAACCTGATCCGCGCCGGCGAGCAGTCCGGCCAGTTGCCCGAGGTTTTCAAGAACCTTGCCGACACCATCCGCTGGCAGGACGAGCTCATCTCACAGACGCGCAGGCTGCTGATGTATCCGGCACTGACGCTGGTGGTGGTGCTCGCGGTCATGGCGGCCCTGCTGGTATTTCTGGTGCCGCAGATCGCGCAGTTGTTCAAGTCGATGGGCATGGCCCTGCCGATGCAGACCAGGGCGCTGCTGGCGGTATCCGAATTCACCAAGGATTTCTGGCTGCCCTTGGTGCTGATCCCGACGGTCGCCATCATCGCGCTGGTCCTGGTCGTCAGACGCTCGGACAAGGCAGCTTATCTCTGGGATTACGCCCAGTTGCGCATCCCCGTCGTCGGGTTGATCCTGCAGAAAATTATCCTGTCGCGCTTCGCCAACACCTTCGGCCTGATGTACCGGTCGGGTATCACCGTGCTCGACGCGATCCGCATCTGTGAAGACGTTGTCGGCAATCGAGTCGTCGCCGACGGTCTGAACCGCGCCGTGCAGCAGGTCGCCGCCGGCGCCGGGCTCACCGAAACCTTCCAGAATCTGGGACTGTTTCCGCCGCTGGTCATCCGCATGCTGCGGGTGGGTGAGACCACGGGCGGCCTGGACGTGGCGCTTGCAAACGTCACCTACTTCTACAATCGAGACGTCAAGGATTCAGTCGACAAAGGCATGAAAATGCTGGGCCCGGCGATGACGCTGATCCTCGGCGGGCTGATCGCCTTTGTCATCTGGGCGGTGCTGGGACCCGTCTATGATATTCTCGGCAAACTGAAATTCTAGCCGCGGGGCACCCTAATCCCCATCATGGCCAACAAACTCCTACTCTGCATTTCAGCAAATCAAGCGACCGCCGCGCGCTGGCGTAGCGGGCGCCTGACGGACTGCACGGTTTTCGACAACGACGAAGCCGGCGTTGCGGGGTTCAAGAATTACGCCGCGGCGTCGGGCAACGCGCCGGTGTTCGTCATCGTCGACGCCATCGAGGAAGATTACCGGGTTGAAACGCTGCCGCACGCTTCCGGTTCGGACCGTGCCCAGATGGTCGAGCGCAAACTGCGCCAGAACTACCGGGGGTCAACCTACGCGGCGGCATCGCTCATC
>JBFKCU010000333.1:0-3599 GCA_041620115.1 Burkholderiales bacterium
GCCGGTTATCAACGCGGTGAGCTGCAGGCCAATGCGCTGGAACTGGCGCCGCTGGTCCGGCTCGCTGACCGGCTGCCGCTGGACGAGTCGTTGCGGAAATCGCTGGTTGCGCATGCCCCCGGCGGCGCGGTCTATGATCTGTCACTGCGCTGGGCGGGTGCCTGGCCAAGTCCGGCAACCTATGCCGTGCGCGGTCGTTTCAACGAATTGTCGGTGAAGCAGCAGGGTGCCATGCCGGGGTTTTCCGGTTTCAGCGGCAATATCGATGGCACCGACAAGGGCGGCACGCTGCATGTGGTCACGCAGAAAGCCACGCTGGACCTGCCGGCATTGTTTCGCGAACGCCTGCGTTTCGATACGCTGACGGGCCAGCTGGCGTGGTCGCACAATGCCCAGGGGGTCGAACTGCGGTTCAGCAATTTTGCCTATGCCAATGCCGATCTCGCAGGGACGCTGTTCGGCAGTTACCGTACGGCGGTGGACGGGCCGGGCAGTGCGGACCTGACCGGACACCTGACCCGCGGACTGGCGCGGCGCGTCACCGCCTATCTGCCGATCGTCATCGCCCAGGATTCCCGGCCATGGCTGGACCGGGCTTTTCTCACCGGCAGTTCCAATGACGTCAAGTTCCGCGTCAGGGGTGACTTGCAGCATTTTCCTTTTGCCGATGAGCGCAACGGCCTGTTCGAGGTCGTGGCCAAGGTCAATGACGGTACGTTGCATTACGGCGATGCCTGGCCGCGCATCACCGGCATCGAAGGCGACTTCATGTTTCGCGGCAAACGGCTGGAACTCAATGCCCGCCGGGCCGTGATGAGCAATGTGCGGCTGGCCAAGGTGCGCGCACAGATTCCGGATCTGGTGTACGCGGATCCCGTATTGCAGATCAGCGGCGATGCGGAGGGGGCAACCGCAGATTTTCTTGATTTCATCGCGCGCAGTCCGGTGACCGGCATGATCGACGGTTTTACCAAGGGCATGCGGGCGCAGGGACAGGGCAGGCTGGCGCTGAAGCTGACGCTGCCGCTGCTGAAGATGAGTGACAGCAAGATCAGCGGAACCTATCAATTCATCAACAACCAGTTCACCCCCGAGCCCGGGTTCCCGCCGCTGGAGCAGGTCAACGGTCGCCTGGAATTTACCGAAGCCGCTGTGAACGTTCCCGGTGCCACAGCGGTATTTCTGGGCGGACCACTGAATGTCACCGCCGGCACCAGGCGTGACGCTGCGGTCAATATCCAGTTTCAGGGGCGGATCAATGCCGATGCGGCCCGCCGCTCGGGCAATGTGGAGTGGTTGCGCCACATGCGCGGCACGACTGATTGGCGCGGCAGTTTGACCATGCGGCAGAAGCGCGTCGACGTGGTCGTGGAGTCGTCGCTGCAGGGGCTGGCCGTCAATCTGCCGGCGCCGTTTGTGAAGACCGCGGGTGAGGCGGTGCCGCTGCGGGTGGAGCGGCGGTACACGGGCGCGCAGCAGGAGCGCCTCGCGATCAGCGTCGGCAGTCTGGTCAACGCCGTGGTCTATCGTCGCGGCGCGGCGGCGGGCAGCACGATCGAACGCGGGGCAATCCGATTCGGCGAAGGCCCGGTCACCGAGCCGGAGCGTCCCGGTCTCGCGCTGACCGGAACCGTGCGCACCCTCGATGTGGATGAATGGCTGACAGTGCTGGGCGGCGGGAGCGGCACGTCCGGTATCACCGTGTCGGCGATGGATTTGCGCATAGGCGAGGTCGATCTGTTCGATCGCCGTTTCCCGTCAGTTGCGGTGAAGGGCGCGATGCAAGGCGGCGCGCTGCAGGCGAATGTGCAGGGTCGGGACATCGACGGGGTTCTCAACTGGCGGGCACAGGACAAGGGGCGCCTGACCGCGCGCTTGCGCAAACTGGCATTGCCGGCCAAGGACGTGCGGGCGCCTGCGCCGGCGGCACCGGCGGAAACCCCCGGTGCTGATTTGCCGGCTCTGGACGTCGTCGTCGAAGAGTTCAGCATGTCGGACCGGCTGCTGGGTAAACTGGAACTGCAGGCGGTGCCGGAACGGCGTGACTGGCGCATCGAGCGCCTGCGCCTGACCACCGCCGAGAGTGTGTTGAATGTGGAAGGATTATGGCAGGCGTGGCTGACCCAGCCGCGGACGCAGGTAAACCTGCGCCTTGATGTCAACGACATCGGCAAGTACCTGGCGCGTTTTGGTTATGCCGAGGGCGTGCGCCGCGGCACGGCCAAGGTCGAAGGCTCGCTGTCCTGGGCGGGCAGCCCACAGCGTATCGATTATCCGACCTTGTCCGGCAACTTTGTCCTGGACGCGGCCAAGGGGCAGTTCGTGAAACTGGAGCCCGGCATCGGCAAGCTGCTGGGCATACTCAGCCTGCAGTCGCTGCCACGGCGGATTACGCTCGACTTCCGCGATATTTTCAGCGATGGGCTGGCCTTTGACGAAATTGTGGGGGCGATCAAGGTTGCGCGCGGCGTTGCCAGTACCGACAACCTGCGCATTACCGGTCCGGCAGCCAGGATCAGCATGAGCGGGCAGGCCGATCTGGCCAGGGAAACGCAGAACCTGAGGGTCAAGGTGAATCCGCAGTTGTCCGACTCGCTGTCGGTCGCGGGCGCCCTGATCGGGGGACCGGTGGCAGGAGTGGCGGCATTTATCGCACAAAAAATCCTCAAGGATCCACTGGGGGAAATGACCGCGTACGAATATGACGTCACGGGAACCTGGTCCGATCCGGTGGTGACCAAGGTGGAAAGCGCGCCACCGGCAGCGGAAGCGAAACAATGATGCGATCAGTGATCAGGGCAATGGTCCTGCTGCTGCCGCTGCAGGCGCATGCCGCGCAGCTTGCGCCCGAATTATGGGATCGTCCGCGCTCGGCACAGGCAGTGATGGCGCAGCCGGCCGTGCGTGACGCAATTGCGGCCTATCAGCGCAAAGGCGCGGCGCGCATCGTCATCATTCACGGCACGCGGCAGGAGGCACAACTGCAGGCGGAGGAGTTGCGTGCATGGCTGGTCGCCCTGGCCGTGGACAGTGCGCGCGTGCAACTGCGCGCCGATGCGGCGATGAAGGGTATCGGAATCGAGGTGATCGAATGAGTGAATTCAAATGAGTACAAGATTGAGGTCCACACTGTCGCAGCAGGATTCCCGGCTGGGTGCGGACGCGGGGGCGACGCGGATCGCCGCGGTGCAGATGGCTTCGGGTCCGCGGGTCGATGCCAACCTGAAGGAGGCCGCGCGACTGATCGAGATCGCGGTCGGTCAGGGGGCACGTCTGGTGGCACTGCCAGAATATTTCGGCATCATGGGTCTGCGCGATACCGACAAAGTGGCGGCACGGGAGGAATACGGCCGCGGGCCGATCCAGGAATTCCTTGCGGCAACCGCACGCAAACACGGCATCTGGCTGGTCGGCGGTTCGGTGCCGCTGGAGGCGTCGGTCAGCGACAAGGTGCTGAATACCAGTCTAGTCTACGACGATCAGGGCAATTGCGTCGGGCGCTATGACAAGATCCACCTGTTCGGCTTCGAAATGGGCAATGAGAGCTACTCCGAGGAGCGCACGATCGAGCATGGCAAGAAGGTGGTGGTGGTGGAAAC
>JBFKCU010000334.1:0-3559 GCA_041620115.1 Burkholderiales bacterium
ATGGGTACCGAAGCGATGAAGTACTCGCTGGTATCGCGCGAGGTCATCGCCGACTGCATCGAAACCGCAGTCAACGGTCAGGCCATGGACGGCGTGCTGGTCTGCGGCGGCTGTGACAAAAACATGCCCGGCGGCATGATCGCCATGTTGCGCATGAACGTGCCGGGCATTTATGTCTACGCCGGCACCATCAAGCCGGGAAAATGGAAAGGGCAGGACCTGACCATCGTCAGCGCGTTCGAAGCGGTGGGCAGTTATGCCGCCGGCAAGATGAGCGATGAGGATTTCGTCGGCATCGAGAAAAACGCCTGCCCGTCGGTGGGGGCCTGTGGCGGCATGTACACTGCCAACACCATGTCATCTTCCTTTGAGGCGCTGGGCATGAGTGCGCTGGGTTCTTCGCAAATGGCTTCGCCCGATCCGGAGAAAGCCGATTCTGCAGCTGAGTCCGCACGCATCCTCGTCAACGCCATCAAGCAGGACATCAAGCCGCGCGACATCGTCACCCGTAAATCCATCGAAAACGCCGTGGCGCTGATCATGGCCACCGGCGGCTCGACCAACGCGGTCCTGCACTATCTCGCCATCGCCCATGCAGCGGGTATCAAATGGACCATTGATGATTTCGAGCGGGTACGCAAAAAAGTGCCGGTGCTATGCGATCTGAAACCCTCGGGCCGTTACGTCGCCGTGGATTTCCACCGCGCCGGGGGCGTGCCGCAGGTGCTGAAAATGCTGCTCAAGCAGGGATTGCTGCATGGCGACTGCATCACCATCACCGGCCGCACGCTGGCGCAGGAGCTGAAAAACGTGCCGGATGCGCCGCGCGCGGATCAGGATGTCATCCGGCCGTGGTCGAACCCGATGTACAAGCAGGGCCATCTGGCCATCCTCAAGGGCAACCTGGCGCCGGAGGGCTGTGTGGCCAAGATCACCGGCCTGAAATCGCCGAAAATTACCGGGCCGGCGCGCGTGTTTGATTCCGAAACGGCGTGCATGAAGGCCATCATGGCGAAGAAAATCAAGGCCGGCGATGTGATCGTCATCCGCTACGAAGGGCCCAAGGGCGGTCCGGGCATGCAGGAGATGCTCGCGCCCACCGGCGCATTGATCGGTCAGGGACTCGGTGAATCCGTCGGGCTGATCACCGACGGCCGCTTTTCAGGCGGGACGTGGGGCATGGTCGTCGGGCATGTCGCACCCGAAGCCTTCGAAGGCGGCCCCATCGCGCTGGTGAAGGAAGGCGACTCCATCACCATCGATGCCATCAAGCGGCTGATTCAGATCAACGTGTCTGCGAAGGAACTTGCCGCGCGCAGGAAGAAATGGAAACAGCCCAAGCCGCGCTACACCCGCGGCGCGCTCGCCAAGTTCGCGCGCCTGGTGTCTACCGCCAGTAAAGGTGCCGTCACCGACTAGCCTGTCGGCGGCGCAGCGTATTTCAGTCGCTGCGCCGATTCTGTTTGCACATTGCGGCAGTAGTGATTTAGAGTCGATAGCAGCATACGCGCACGCAGATGCGCTGCAGGGGCAGGGGTCGTCAAATGTTTGATATAAGCATTTGATTAAAATAAGAATTCATATAACCGCGACTGTCCGCCAGGACAGTCACTCTGTTGCCAGTAGCGCCTTAAAGGAGAACCTCATGCACACTTTCAAACACGCTGTTGCCCACCTGCTCATGGTCTGCGTCATCGGCTTGGGCATGCCGCTGCCGGCTTCGGCAGCCATTGTCACCACTGATCAGGTTTCCGCCAGTGCCGAGCGCGACCGTGTCCGCGATTTCATGTTGCGCGAGGACGTGCGCGCGCAAATGCAGTCCTTCGGCGTCGACGCGAACAGCGTACGCGAACGCGTGGATGCGATGACCGACGAGGAGATCGGGAGGCTCGCCGGCCGCATCGACCAGGCACCTGCCGGCGCCGGCGTGATCGGCGTGCTGTTTACCGTGTTCATTATCCTGCTGATTACCGACATCCTCGGGCTGACCAAAGTCTTCCCGTTCACGCGATCCGTGCGCTAACGGTCGTGCTGCCTCCACTCAGGACGCCTGCGATTGCGGGCGTCCTGATTTCGATGGTTTTAGTGGCCGGATGCGCCACGCCCCAGGCAAGTGCGCTACGCGAGCAGCCGCCGGCTGCACTGCCAGTACACGCCGAACTTTCGGCGGTGCCTTTTTTTCCGCAGCAGGAATTTCAATGCGGGCCGGCCGCACTCGCCGCCGCGCTGGTGCACGCCGGTGTTACCACCACACCTGAGGCACTGGTACCGCAGATCTACCTGCCCGGGCGCGAAGGCTCCCTGCAAACCGAACTGCTTGCTGCGACCCGGCGCCACGGCATACTGGCCTACCAGCTCGCCCCGCAGCTGGACCACCTGCTCGCCGAGGTCGCATCAGGCAACCCGGTCATCGTTCTGCAGAACCTTTCGTTCGGGTTCGCTCCGGTCTGGCATTACGCCGTGGTCATCGGTTACGAGCGCAACCGGGAAGACATCATCCTTCGGTCCGGCACAACCCGCAGGCTGGTGATGTCGTTATCCACGTTTGAGCGGACCTGGGCGCGCAGCCAGCACTGGGCGATTGTTGCGCTGCCTCCGCGGCAAATACCGGCGACCGCTGTCGAGGCGGAATATGTGTCTGCGGCGGCTGCGCTTGAACGAACGTCGCCCGCCGCTGCACAACAGGCCTACGCCACGGCGCTGGCCCGCTGGCCGTCGAATCTCGTGGCACGCATCGGCTACGGTAATGCCGCCTACACGCAAGGCGATCTTGTCCGTGCGGAAATCGCCTACGGCAGGGCCACGGTGGATCATCCACGGGCTGCCGATGCCTGGAATAACCTCGCTCAGGTCCGCTACGAACTGGGGCGCCGCGAAGAGGCGCTTTCGGCCGCGCAGCGGGCAGTGGCACTGGGCGGACCGCGACTGGCACAGTACCTGGCCACGCTGCAGACAATCAGCGGCCATCGTTCGCGCTGACGCGCTACGCCATCTGCAGCGCCTGCTCCAGATCGGCCACGATGTCATCGACATGTTCGATGCCGATCGACAGGCGCACCATGTCTTCGCTGACGCCGGCGCTTGCCAGTTCCTGTGGTGACAACTGGCGGTGCGTAGTCGACGCCGGGTGGCAGGCGAGCGATTTGGCATCGCCGATATTCACCAGCCGCGTGATGAGTTGCAGCGCATCGATAAAACGCGCGCCCCCGGCGCTGCCCGATTTGATGCCGAAACTCAAAATGCCCGATGCGCGTCCGCCCATGTAGCGATCCACCAGGGGCTTGTCCGGGTGATCCGGCAGCCCGGCATAGCGTACCCAGCCCACTTTCGGGTGGCTCTTCAGGCATTTCGCGACAGCGAGGGCATTCTCGCAAATCCGGTCCATGCGTACTGCCAGCGTTTCGATACCCTGCAGGATCAGGAATGCATTGAACGGCGACAACGCTGCGCCCATGTTGCGCAACGGCACCACGCGCGCGCGCCCGATGTACGCCGCCGCTCCCAGCGCTTCGGTATAAACCACGCCGTGGTAGGACACGTCAGGTTCGTTCAGGCGGCG
>JBFKCU010000335.1:0-3543 GCA_041620115.1 Burkholderiales bacterium
AAAAAGTTTCCTGACCTACGGCATCTCGTCGGGCGCATTGCGCGCGGCGATGTTCGCCGAACGCCATCCGGACCGCGTGGCGCGGCTTGCGCTCGACGCTTTCGTCTGGACCGGCAAGGGCAGCCCGACGCTGGCCGAGCGGGCGAAAAAACTGGATCAATGGAAATCCCAAAAGCGCCGCCCGATCAACCGCGAGTTCGTGCGCTCGATTTTCAACCGCGACCATCCCGGTTGTGCCGAGGACCGCGTCATTGAAGCGTTTGCCGATGCAATCCTCAAGCTCGATGATTCGGTACCCACCGGCACCTATGTCGACATGTGCGCGAACCTGCCGGTGGTGGATCCGGCCAAGATCACCGTGCCGACGGTCGTGATGCGCGGTGAATACGACGGGATTGCCAGCGTTGACGATCTGCTGGAGTTCTTCAAGCGCCTGCCCAATGCCGACAAGCAGTTCGCGGTGATGGCCGGCATCTCGCATGCGAGTTTTCAGCAGATCAACTACCAGATGGTCTACCATATCCTGCATTCGTTCTTCACGCAGCCGGCGCCGATCTACCGCGCTTGATACCTATTGATTTTTTGAATGAAGCAAAGTCGCACATTATTCCTACGGAGGTTTTCATGGTTCAGAAGCAATTGACTATCGCCGGTGCCGCATTCGCGGCCCTGGCACTCACGCTGGGCCTGCCGGCGCAGGCGCAGCAATGGCCGGTGAAGCCGGTTCGCGTCATCGTGCCGTTCGGCGCGGGTGGCGGTACCGACATTCAGGGTCGCCTGCTCGGCCAGAAATTCCAGCAGAGCCTGGGGCAGAATTTTCTGGTGGAGAACCGTTCCGGCGCATCCGGTCTGATCGGCGCGGAAGTGGCCGCGCGCTCTCCGGGTGACGGCTACACGATACTGTTCACCACCGCGTCGCTGGCGGTCAGTGTCACGCTGAATGCCAAGCTGCTCAAGTTCGATCCCACCACGGACCTCGTGCCGGTGAGCTGGGTGTCTTCGGTGCCGCTGGTGCTGTCATTGCATCCCAGTGTGCCGGCAAAAAACCTGAAAGAATTTGTTGCGCTGGTCAAAAAATCCGGCAACAAGATGAATGCCGCCCATAACGGCGCCGGCACGACCAGCCATCTGTCGGTGGAAATGCTCAACCTGTTCGGCGGCACCAAGGTCACGGCCATTCCGTACAAAGGTGGCGGCCCGGCGATGATCGGCCAGATCAGCGGCGAGACCGATTTCACGTTTGCGACGGCACTGGCGGCGCAACCGTTCATCAAGTCCGGCAAGGTGCGCGCGATTGCGGTGACCACCGCGAAACCGGCGGCAGCGTTCCCGGAACTGCCGACGATGAAGTCGATCTACCCTGACTTTGAAGCCGACAACTGGTACGCGATGTTTTTTCCGAAAGGCACGCCGAAGGATGTCGTGGCCAAGCTGAACGGCGAAATCATCAAGGCGCTGAAGTCGCCTGACGTCAACGATTTCATCCGCAAGGAAGGTGGCGAGCCCGTGGGCAGCACCCCCGAGGAACTGGCGGCGTATTTCAAGCGGGAGGTCGCCAAGTACGCAAAAGTCATCAAGGCGGCCAACGTCGTGGCCGAGTAATTTCTGGCGGGTGCACGCCGCGGATTGCGGATGTGCAAACGGTTCAGTTATGAGAAAAACGCCCGCAGATTGCGGGCGTTTTTTTTCTTGACCGTATTCGTGAGTCCGCGCTATGGTCTGGACGGAGCCTATCTGGATTCCAAAATATGGCCACTCAGTAGCTTAAATACATATTAATAATCAATAACTTAAGGAGGATCTCAAAATGATCTACACCAAACTCAGGCGTTCGGTCCTGGTGGCGCTGGCCGGCGTTGCCGTAGTTGCCGCGGGTCCCGTGGCTGGCGCTTATCCGGACAAACCGGTACGGCTGATCGTACCGTTCAGCACCGGCGGCGGCACCGACATCCAGGGCCGTCTGCTCAGTGAAAAAATGCGTGCGGGCCTGGGTCAGCAGGTGCTGATCGACAACCGCACCGGTGCGGGCGGGCTGATCGGCGCCCAGTTGACCGTGGAGTCCCCGCCGGACGGCTATACCGTACTGTTCACGACGGCGACGCTGGCAGTCAACACGACGCTGCAGGCGGACCGCATGAAGTTTGACGCGACCAAGGATCTGGTGCCCGTGGTCTGGGTATCGTCCGCACCGCTGGTGCTGGTGGTGCATCCCAGCGTGCCGGTGAAGTCGGTCAAGGAGCTGGCAGCGTTGTCCCAGCGTCGTGCCGATGGCCTCAACATGGGCGGCAACACGCCGGGCAGCACCAGTCACCTGTCGGCGGAAATGTTCAAGCAGTTCGCCAAGGCAAAAGGCGTGACCGTGCTCTACAAGGGCGGCGGTCCGGCGACGCTGGGCGTGGCCACCGGCGAGATCGACATGCTGTTCGCGACCGCACCGTCGGCGATGCCGCATATCGTCAACAACCGCCTGCGTCCGCTGGCGGTGACCACGGCCAAGCCGGCTTCGGTATTCCCCAAGCTGCCGACCATGGACTCGATCTACCCGGGCTTCGTGTCGGACAACTGGTATGCGATGTTCATGCCGGCGAATTCGCCCAAAGAGGCGATCGACCGCATCAATGCCGAGGTCAAGAAAGCACTGTCGGCGAAGGAGGTCAGCGCCTTCTATGCCAAGCAGGGTATCGATCCGGTCGGCGGCTCACCGAGCGAACTGGCGGAATTGCTCAAGAATGAAATCGCCAAGTATGCGAATGTGATCAAGAGCGGAAATATCAAGCTGCGCTGATCGCTGTCGCAGTCTGCAAAACGCCTCCTGCGGGAGGCGTTTTTTTGCCGCCTGCCACCGTGATCCGTGACCCCGGGCGCGGGCTTGCGGGCGCGGCGGCCTGTTAGAATCGGCGTCATTCCCCTTCAGCGAAAAGCGCATCATGACCGAATTCGACGCAAGCAAAATATCCTGGCAGGACCAGTACAAGCTGATGATCGGCACGGTTACGCCGCGCCCGATCGCGCTGGTGACGACACTGGGCCCAGACGGCCCCAACGCCGCTCCCTTCAGTTTTTTCAATGCTGTGGGTTCCGATCCTGCGATGCTGATGTTCTCCGTCGGTGACAAATCCGGCAGCGCCAAGGACACCGTGCGCAACATCCGCGAAATTCCGGAGTTTGTGGTACACATCGTCAGCGATGCGATCAAGGAGCAAATGAACGTGTGCGCCGTGGATTATCCCTATGGCGTTAATGAAATCGAGAAGGCCGGCTTCACTACTGCGCCTTCGCGCAAGGTGCGGCCACCGTATATCGTGGAGGCGCCGGTGGCGATGGAATGCCGGTTGATGCAGATCGTCGATCTCGGCCACAAGCCCTACCACGTGGTGTTCGGCGAGGTCGTCTATTTCCATTATCACGACGGCATCGTCAACGACCGCTTCCATGTCGACATCGGGCGGGTCAATCCCATCGGCCGGCTTGCCGGCAAGGGCGGATATACCCGCGTCACCGACCGGTTTGAAATGCCGCGCCTGCCGCTCGAGCGCGCCGTCG
>JBFKCU010000336.1:0-3528 GCA_041620115.1 Burkholderiales bacterium
CAAGAAGAGCTGCGACATCATCGTTGCCGGCGTCGGCGATTGAGGGTCATGCAGCTCGGGCAGTGTGCTCGACAGCATCGTATTTGAACAGCAGGGCATTCCGTCGGCATCGATCGTGACGCATCTGTTCACGGTAACCGGCAAGGCGATGGCGCGCACCTGGGGCGTGCCGGATCTGAAATTCCTGGTGATGCCGCATCCGATCGCCAACCTGACGCCGGCGCAGATGGATGAGCGCGCGGCGGAGATCACGCCCAAGGTGGTGGAGTTGCTGTTGAAGGGGCAGGGCGGAGAGTAGGCTTGATCGTCACGCGGCATGTGACCGGCTCACCGGTTGATACGGTCCCTTCGGGAGCGCATGCATGACTGAAGGTTCACCGCAGAGTGATCCGGACCGCGCGACGCGGCAGCCGATGCCGTTTGTCGCGCCTTGCCGCACCTTGCGTGCCAGCGCGCCGATCGGCTGGATTCGCAAAGGCTGGGCGGATTTCCGGCGCACGCCCGTGCAAAGCCTCATCTATGGCACCGCGATTGTGGTGCTCTCCTGGCTGGTCACCGGCATTGGCCTGATCTTCGGCAGCTACTGGGTCGTGCTGGTGCTGTTGTCCGGTTTCGTGTTCATGGCGCCGGTGCTGGCCGTCGGCCTGTATTCGATCTGCCGCCAGCTCGAGCGCGGCCAGACACCGACGATCTACCGCTGTGTCGAAGAGCAGGGCAGATCCTTCGGCAATCTGATGGTGTTCGCACTCGCGCTGCTGGTGCTGTTCCTGATCTGGGCGCGCGCGGGCTCGATGGTGCATGTGTTTTTTCCGGCCATCGGCGGGAACGACTGGCGCGAGCTCGCGCTGTTTCTCGCGATCGGTTCCGCGGTGGGTTCGATTTTCGCGCTGCTGACCTTCCTCTTCAGCGCCTTTTCCCTGCCGATGATCTGTGACCGCGACACCGACGCCATCACTGCCGTGGTCACCAGCGTGAATGCGGTGCTGCGCAACAAGCCGGCGATGGCGGTGTGGGTCATGCTGATCGTGGCCCTGACCGGCATCGGCTTCGCCACCGCGCTGATCGGCCTTGCCGTGACCATTCCGCTGCTCGGCTATGCGACCTGGCACGGCTACCGTGAGACCATCGACGCGAGCGCGTGGCCGCCCAACAAAGCAGAATGAAGGCTTAACCGGATTGCACTGTCGGGGCGCAGTCTGCGGCAGAATGCTGAATCTGTACCGGGGGAGGGCGCCATGTCCTCCCGTGCTGTCCGTCGTGGTCTTCTGGGGAGGAAGTCATGTCCTATGCACGTGAACTCGCGCAACTGAGCATCGCCGCAATGCTGGCTGGGGTCGCCGCCGTTGCCGGCGCACAGGCCTGGTCACCACAAAAGAACGTTGAAATCGTCGTGCCCAATCCGCCGGGTGGCAGCAATGACAAGACCGCACGCAGCCTCGAGCGCATCATGCTCGCCAACAAGCTGCTGCCGGTGTCGCTGAGCATCCAGAACAAGGCGGGTGGCGGCGGTAGCATCGCCTACACCTATGTGCAGCAGCGCACGGCTGATCCGCATTTCCTGGTGGTGTCCGGACCGGCAATCCTGACCAACCATATCGTCGGTTCCAGCACGCTGCGCCACACCGACCTGACGGCCGTGGCCTCGCTGTTCGACGACTACACGGTGTTCGCGGTGAACGCCAACTCGAACCTGAAGACCGGCAGGGATCTGATCGAACGTCTGCGCAAGGACCCGAAGTCGGTGACCATCGGTTTCTCGCCGCTGCTCGGCAGCCACAACCACATTGCCGCCGGCGTGCTGATGAAAACCATAGGGGGCCAGGCGCGCGACCTGAAGGCAGTGGCGTTCAAGGGATCCGCCGATGCGCTGACCACGCTGCTCGGGGGCCATATCGACCTCGTCACCACGGCGGCGGGCAATGCGGCACCGCATGTCGCGGCCGGCCGCCTGCGCGTGATCGGCATCACCTCGGCGCAGCGTTTCCCCGGCGTCTATGCCAATGTGCCGACGTGGAAGGAGCAGGGTGCGGATTTCACCTATGGTGCATGGCGTGCGATATTCGCGCCCAAGGGTCTGACGCCGCAACAGTCGGCATTTTGGGAAGGTGTGCTGCGCAAGGCCACCGAAGCGCCGGAATGGAAGGATGAACTGGAAAAAAACATCTGGTCGAACGTATTTACCGCGGGCGCGGAGTTTTCCAAGGAACTCGAGCAGGATTATGCGGCGATGAAGGCGGTGCTGGTTGATCTGGGGCTCGCCAAATAGCCACAGGCATGGCTGAAGGAAAAAGGAGCCGTCGGTTCCTTTTTTGATTGTGGTGGCATCCTGTTATGCTCAGCCTTGATGCGGCGCATCCTGCGCCCGCGCGAGAGGTTTCCCTTGTCTGAGCATCCCCTGATTCACTGGACCGACGGCGACGAGCAGTGTTCGGCACGCTGGCGCGCGGAGAGCGGCGCCGCACCACCGAAACGCGTGATACTCGCCGATGACACGATCCCCGCGGACACGGCTTATCGCCTCGCCTGCGAGGGCATAGGACTTTTATGGCGCAGCGATTTCCAGAACGCGCGCCTGCTGTTGCAGGCTTTGCAGCGACGCGTCGACCGCCCGCGGCGCGGAAAACGCAAACCCGAACCGCCGGATCCCGTGCCGGGCGCGGCTTTTCACCGCTATCGCCAGTCGCAGGCACAGCGTGCGCATATCCTGTCGATGTTGCTGATTCCGTTCGAAGCCGATTACGGCATTCCGCTGCGCCGCGCGCCTGATGTGCGGCTGGCCTGCAACGAGGCCTGGGGACCCGCTGAAGAGCCGAGCATTGCGTCATTGCGCGAACTGCTGGGACTGATCGGTGCGCATGAATGGCGCAAGAAAGGCGTCGCCGTGCCCGCACTGGGCGCGCACATCCATCCGCATTACGGCGTGTTTGCACCCATTCGCAGTGAATATGTCGGGCTGGTGGCGGCGGCGCCGTTGTCGACGAAAACGCTGGCGTTCGATATCGGCACCGGCACCGGCGTGCTCGCAGCGGTGCTGGCGCGGCGTGGTGTCGCCAAGATCATCGCCACTGAAAACGATGCGCGCGCGCTCGCCTGCGCCCGCGACAACATCAAACGCCTGGGCCTGGAGGCCCAGGTCGAAGTCGTCGAGGCTGACATGTTTCCGGAGGGGCGCGCACCGCTGATCGTGTGCAATCCGCCGTGGATACCCTCAACACCCAGCGCGCCGATCGAACGTGCGGTTTATGATCCCGGCGGCCGGATGCTGCACGCGTTCATTGCGGGGCTGGCGGCGCATCTCGAGCCCGACGGCGAGGGCTGGCTGGTCCTGTCCGACATTGCCGAGCATCTGGGCCTGCGCACGCGGGAAGAACTGCTGGCGATGATCGACGCGGCCGGACTCAAGGTGCTGAGCCGCGGCGAAACCCGTCCGCATCACCCCAAGGCGCGGGACGGTTCCGATCCGTTGCACGCGGCGCGTGCGGCGGAAATGACTTCCTTGTGGCGGCTGGGCGTGCGCTGACGCCGACG
>JBFKCU010000337.1:0-3519 GCA_041620115.1 Burkholderiales bacterium
CGAGATCGGGCTGATGAAAGCCACCGAGCAGTTGTCGGCGATGGAAATGATGGCCGTGGACCCGATCGCGCGCGTGGTCGCGCCGCGGTTCTGGGCGGGCGTTATTTCGATGCCGCTGCTGGCGGCAATGTTCAGTGCGATGGGCATATTCGGCGGCTACATTGTCGGCGTGGTACTGATTGGTGTCGACGAGGGTTCGTTCTGGTCGCAAATGCAGAGTGCGGTTGACGTGCGAGAGGACATCGTCAACGGGGTCATCAAGAGTTTCGTGTTCGGCGTGGCCATTACCTGGATTTCGCTGTTTGAGGGGTATGATGCGCCGCCAACGGCCGAGGGTGTGTCGGGTGCGACCACCCGCACCGTGGTAACGTCGTCGCTGGCGGTTCTGGCGCTGGATTTCATCCTGACTTCCTTCATGTTCAGTGGTGCATAGATTGAGTAGAGGTGCGTAATGGGACGTTCAATGCTGGATTTATGGGTGGGTATATTCGTGGTCGCAGGCATCGCCGCACTGGTGATCCTCGCCTTCAAGGTCGGCAACATGTCGAACTTCGGCGGCGGCGATACTTATGAAATCAGCGCCAACTTCGACAATATTGGCGGCCTGAAGCCGCGTGCGCCGATCAAGAGTGCCGGCGTGGTAGTCGGGCGCGTGAAAGAGATCACGTTCAACAACGAGCGTTTTACCGCGAAGGTCACCATGGCGATCGAGGCGGGCTACAAGTTTCCGAAAGACACCACCGCGTCGATACTGACCGCCGGCCTGTTGGGCGAGCAGTACATCGGGCTGGAGGGCGGCGGCGACGACAAGTTGCTGAAGTCCGGCGACTCGATCCGTTTGACCCAGTCGGCGGTGGTGCTGGAAAAGCTGATCAGCCAGTTTCTTTTTGACAAGGCCGCCGAAGGCGGCACCGAGAAGAAATAGGCGCGGTCTTGTATTAATCGGGAAACAATGGATTGTTATGAATAAGCTATTGATTTTTATATATTTTTTGTTTTACGTTGGCGTGCTGCCTGCCGGTGCCGCGGCGACCGCGGTAGCGCCAGACGTGCTCGCGCGCAATGTCACCGAAGAAGTCATCAGCGTGCTGCGCAGTGACAAGGACATCCAGGCCGGCAACCAGAGAAAGGCGCGGGATCTGATCGAGAGCAAGATTGCGCCGCATTTCAACTTTACGGGCATGACCCAGCTTGCCATGGGCAAGAACTGGGGAGCGGCGAGCGCCGAACAGCGCAAGGCCCTGACGGATGAATTCCGATCCCTGCTGGTGCAGACCTACTCGGCGTCGCTGCAGCTCTTCCGTGACCAGATCATCGAATACCGGCCGCTGAAACTCGCGCCCGGTGACAACGACGTGCTGGTGCGCTCTCTGGTCAAGCAATCGGGCGGCGGTGAACCGGTCCAGGTCGATTACGGCGTGGAGAAAACCGACCAAGGCTGGAAAATTTACAACGTCAAGATCGGCGGCATCAGCCTGATCGAGTCCTATCGCAGCACTTTCAATACCGAAATCCAGAAAAACGGTGTTGATGGCCTGATCAGGACCCTGCGCGACAAGAACAAATCGCTGGTGGCGCAGTCGGGCAAGTGACGCGCGGATGTCCATGATGGCAGCCTATGATTGAATGTAAGGACGGGCGCTGCACGCTGACGGGCGCCGTCAACTTGGAGAACGCGCTGGCGCTGCGGGAAGAAGGCCTGCGCCTGTTCGTCGATCCCGAGGTGACGCTGGACCTGGCCGGGGTCACCGAAGTGGATTCCGCCGCGGTGAGCCTGCTGTTTGAGTGGCGGCGCGCCGCCCTCGCGGCAAACCGCCGCATCCGTTACGTCAACCTTCCGGACAACCTCACCAGTCTCGCCAAACTCTACGGCGTCACCGAGCTGGTGGCTGCCGAATAGGATCAGCGGCATGGTGCCGCGCCGCGCGCCAGGCGCGCGCTGCCCCTGCCCGGACCGGGAATGACACACGCCATCGAAGTCATTGATGTCACCAAGCGCTATGGCAGTCTGGAGGCGCTGGCCGGGGTGAGCCTGACGGTCGCGCCCGGCGAATTCTTCGGCCTGCTCGGGCCCAATGGCGCAGGCAAGACGACATTGATCAGCATCCTTGCCGGACTGACCCGCGCGACGACGGGGATTGCACGCATCATGGGGCATGACGTCGCCGGCGCTTACCGCGAGGCGCGCAGCGCGCTGGGCGTGGTGCCGCAGGAACTGGTGTTCGATCCGTTTTTCACGGTGCGCGAGGCGCTGACCATACAGTCCGGTTACTTCGGCCTGCGCAACAATCGCGCCTGGATCGACGAGGTGATCGAGCATCTCGATCTGGGTGACAAGGCCGACGTCAACATGCGTGCGCTGTCGGGCGGCATGAAGCGCCGCGTACTGGTTGCGCAGGCGCTGGTGCACAAGCCGCCGGTGATCGTGCTCGATGAACCCACGGCCGGGGTCGACGTGGAGCTGCGCCAGGCGCTGTGGCGTTTCATCCGGCGCCTGAACCGCGATGGCCACACCATCGTGCTGACCACGCATTATCTCGAGGAGGCCGAAGCGCTGTGCGGACGGGTCGCCATGCTCAAGCAGGGGCGCATCGTGACGCTGGACAAAACGGAGAATCTGCTCAGGCTGCATTCCGGCTGTTATGTCGAACTGCGTTTGGGTGGCGCGTTGCCCGCCACACTCGAGCCGCTGGTCAAGGATAGGCACGAGGACGGCGCGATCCGGCTGGCGCTGCCGGAATATGCTGAAGTCGAACGCGTGATGGCGGCGCTGCGCGAGGCGCGGGTGACGGTGCAGGAAATGGAAATCCTGCAGCCCGATCTGGAGGAGGTTTTTGTGCAGATCATGCAGAAATCCTGAGCCATGGCCGGCTTCTACACCCTGTTTTACAAGGAATGGCTGCGCTTCTGGAAAGTGAGCGTGCAGACCGTGCTCGCGCCGGTGCTGACGGCGCTGCTGTACCTGCTGGTGTTCGGCCATGCATTGCGCGGTCGCATCGATGTGTTCCCGGGCGTGGATTACACGACGTTCCTGATCCCGGGCCTGGCGATGATGTCGGTGCTGCAGAATGCGTTTGCCAATGCGTCATCGAGCCTGATGCAGTCGAAGATGACCGGCAACATCGTGTTCGTGCTGTTGCCGCCGCTGTCGCACCGCGAATTCTTCTTGGCGTACCTGCTGGCGGCCATGGCGCGCGGTGTCGTTGTCGGCACGGGCGTGTTGCTGGCGGCGCTGTGGTTTGCCGACCTGCCGGTGGCGAACCCCTTGTGGGTGCTGATGTTCGGTGTGGCGGGCAGCGCGGTGATGGGCGCGCTGGGCATCGTCGCCGGCATTTATTCCGACAAGATCGACCAGCTGGCGGCGTTCACCAATTTCATCATCCTGCCGCTGACCTTTCTGTCCGGCGTGTTCTATTCGATCCGTTCGCTGCCGCCGTTCTGGCAGGGGGCGTCGCACCTCAATCCGGTGTTCTACATGATCGACGGCTTCCGTTACGGCTTTTTCGGCGTGGCGGACAC
>JBFKCU010000338.1:0-3499 GCA_041620115.1 Burkholderiales bacterium
CGCGTCACCCGGATGCCCAGCCACAGATCCAGCGCCAGCCCGATGAAAATCACGCCGCCGACCCAGTTGTTGTTGAGAAAGGCCTTGAAGCAGCCCTCACGCGTGCGGCCGCGCATGAGGCGGTACTGGTAGAACACCAGCGCCGCCGCAACCAACAGTCCGCCGAAATAAGGCAAGCCGCGGAACTGCCACCAGCCGATCCAGGCCATCAGGCCGAGAAACACCGCGTGCGCGGTCATCACACCGGCAATGTCGAACCGGCCGAACAGGATGGCCGAGGACTTGACCCCGATCTTGCGATCATCATCACGATCGACCATGGCATAAGCGGTATCGTAGGCGATGGCCCAGAACATCGTCGCAATCAGCAACAGCCAGGCCACGCGCGGCAGCGCGTTCCACTGCGCCGCGTACGCCATCGGTATGCCGAAGCCGAACGCCAGCCCCAGCCATGCCTGCGGCAGCGGAAACACGCGTTTGACGAAGGGGTAAACAATGGCGAGCACCGCAGCCACGAGCGCGAGCTTGATCGTCAGTGTGTTGAGAAAAAGTACCAGACCAAAAGCCAGCGCCATCAATATGGCGGCGAGCACCAGTGCCTCTGTCGGACGGATCACGCCGGCGGCCAGTGGCCGGTCTTTGGTGCGTTCGACATGGGGATCGAAATTGCGGTCAGCATAGTCGTTGACCACGCAGCCGGCCGAGCGCATCAGCACCGTGCCGGTAAAAAAGATCAGCAGGATGTCCGGCGGCGGGATGCCGCCGGCGGCAAACCACAGGCCCCATAGCGTAGGCCACAGCAGCAACAATATGCCAATCGGCTTATCGAGCCGCATCAACTTTTCGTAGGCCGTCAGGCGATCCTTGAGTGTCAGCACAGACGTCTCCGTGGTCACAGTTTGAGCATCGCGGGCAGAAAAACCTCGCTGACCAGTATAGGGGATTTGCCGGCGGCGAAAATGGATCGCCGTGCCCACAATGACGGCGGCAGGCGCTTTAGTTGCTCCGCCGCGCGCCGATACAGCGGATGCCGCTGCGGCAGTTTTTTCTGGCGCAGCGGAAATCGCGCAATCCGCGGATCGGCAAACAGCGCTGCACCGAGCGGCCGCGTGCCCAGGCCAGCAATACGATGCCAGGCGCCGCGCAGACCATCTGCAGCAAGGACGGTATGAGCAAACACCAGTGGCGTCGCGCCCTTCATTAACAGCACTTCGCGCACCAGCACGCGCGCGTACGGGGACGCAAACAGGAACGCCTCATCGCGGTTGGCGCGGCGCCGTCCCTGGAACAGCACTTTGACCTTGACCGGTCCGGCGTAACGGGTGAGCCGCGCCGTCAGCGAACCTTGATCGGTGAGCCAGCGACGCAAGGCACCGGCGGAAACCGGCGCGTTGCACCAGCACGTATCTCGGGGAATGGATTTCACGATAATTGGAATTCTTGATGCTGAATTATCGCATCAACACGAAGAAGTTTTCCTGGCGACTGAAGATCCGGACAGGTTCGCCGGGCTGCCCCCGGCGGCGGCTTACTTTCTCTTGGCGAAGCAAGAGAAAGTAAGCAAAGCGAAGGCCGCACTCCTCACCATCCCCTCCGGGCATTCCCTGCGTTGCCCGCATGTTCGGGCAGCTGCGCTACTCGGGGGTTCAGCAGGAGACAAGTCGACGGCAACTGAAATCTCTGCAGAGCTTTAAGACGCGCTAAACCTTCAAATACTCGTTCCTCCCGCCCAACCATCGCGCCAGATGGGCCTTCGCCGCTTCGGGCTGCTCGCGCAACAACTGCTCCGCCGCATCACGCGCGGCGTCCAGCAGATCCAGGTCGAGCGCGAGATCGGCGAAACGCAGCATCGGCGCGCCGCTCTGCCGCGCGCCCAGCAGTTCGCCCGGGCCGCGCAGATTCAGGTCGTGACGTGCGATCTCGAATCCGTCGGCATTCTCATAGATGATTTTCAGCCGTTCGCGTGCGGTCGTCGTCAGCGGACCCTGATAAAGCAGTATGCACACGCTTTCGGCAGCGCCGCGGCCGACGCGCCCGCGCAACTGGTGCATTTGCGACAGCCCCATGCGTTCGGCATGCTCGATCACCATCAGCGACGCGTTGGGCACATCAACACCGACCTCGATCACCGTGGTGGCTACCAGCAACTGCGTGTCGCCGTTCTTGAATGCCGTCATGACCTGCTGCTTCTCGGCAGCTTTCAGCCGCCCGTGGACCAGCCCAACGCGCAATTCGGGAAACGTCTGCTGGACGTGAGCGTGAGTATCGAGCGCAGTCTGCAACTGCAGGGTTTCAGATTCCTCGATCAGCGGGCAGACCCAGTACGCCTGCCGGCCCGCGATACAGGCATCGCGCACGCGCTGGATCACTTCATCGCGTCGTTCTTCGGACACCAGCTTGGTGACCACCGGCGTGCGCCCGGGCGGCAGTTCATCAATTACCGAAACATCGAGATCGGCGTAATAGCTCATTGCCAGCGTGCGCGGAATCGGCGTTGCACTCATCATCAGCTGATGCGGCTGGGCACCTTTGTTCGATGTCGTCCCCTTGCTGCGCAGCGCCAGGCGCTGATGGACACCGAAGCGGTGCTGCTCGTCGATGATGGCCAGGCCGAGGTTTTTGAACACCACGTCTTCCTCGAACAGCGCATGAGTGCCGACCGTGACTTGCGCGTCCCCGCTGGAGACATCAATAAGTTGTTGTTTTTTATCACTTTTTTTAATTCCACCGGAGATCCACGCGACGGTAACACCGAGCGGCACCAGCCACTCGGAAAACTTGCGGTAGTGCTGCTCGGCGAGGATTTCCGTGGGCGCCATCACCGCTGCCTGATAGCCGTTCTCCACGCATTGCAATACGGCGAGCGCGGCGACAATGGTCTTGCCGCTGCCGACGTCACCCTGTAGCAGGCGCTGCATTGGATGCGTCTGGCCGATATCCTCGCGGATCTGTGCAAGCACGGTGTTCTGCGGGCGCGTCAACTTAAACGGCAGGCGTTGCAGCAGCGCGTTCACCAGCTTGCCGCGCGCTGTTAACGCCGGAGCACCGGCAGCGCGACGGCGTTGATAGTGCACCCGCATCGACAGCTGCTGCGCCAGCAGTTCGTCAAATTTCATCCGCCGCCAGGCCGGATGCACGCGCCCCTGCAGCCTGGCCTGCGCAATGTCCGGCGGTGGATTGTGCAACAGGCGCACGGCTTCGGCGAATTTCGGCAACCCGAGGGCCGCAAGCAGTGATTCCGGCAGCGTTTCATCCAGCGCTTCGTCACCCAGTGCGCGTACGATCAGGCGCCGCAGCGCGTCCTGCCCCAGCCCGGCCGTGGTCGGATACACCGGCGTCAGCGCCTGTGCAACCGGCGCATCTGCGGCGACAACACGATAACGCGGATGCACCATCTCCGGCCCGAGATGACCGAGCCGCACAGTGCCAAATACACGCACCACCGTCCCCGGTGCCAGCGTCTTGACCTGGCTGCCGTAGAAATTGAGGAAGCGCAGCG
>JBFKCU010000339.1:0-3484 GCA_041620115.1 Burkholderiales bacterium
CGCGACGAGCCGCAGCCGAAATTCTCGCGCGCCAGCAGGACCGTCGCACCGGCAAAGCGCTCACGGTTAAGCACAAACTCGGGATTCACCGGACGCCGTGAATTGTCGGCGTCGGGTTCGCCCCGGTCGAGATAGCGCCACTCGTCGAACAGGTTCGGACCGAAGCCCGTGCGCTTGATCGATTTCAGGAACTGCTTGGGGATGATCGCATCGGTATCGACATTGGCGCGATCCAGCGGCGCAACCAGCCCCTCCTGACGAATGAATTTTTCCATGTCAGTTATCGTGTGGACTTCTGGATCGCCTCACCGGCTTTCTCCACGTCCTTGCCCACGCCGGCAACGGTGTTGCAACCGGCAAGCATGACGCTCAACAATACAAACATCCATGCAATGCGTTTCATGACTTTCTCCTTAGTTCAATTCACGTACATCGACGAAATGCCCGGTAACCGCCGCTGCCGCGGCCATGGCCGGACTCACCAGATGCGTCCTGCCGCCGGCACCCTGCCGGCCTTCGAAATTGCGGTTTGAGGTCGACGCGCAGCGCTCGCCGGGACTCAGCTGGTCCTCGTTCATGCCCAGGCACATCGAGCAGCCCGGCTCGCGCCACTCGAATCCGGCTTCCTTGAAAATGCGGTCCAGACCTTCCTGCTCGGCCTGCGCCTTCACCTGACCCGATCCCGGCACCACCATCGCGAGCTTGATGTTCCCCGCCACCTTGCGACCCTTGGCAACCGCTGCTGCCGCACGCAGGTCTTCGATGCGCGAGTTGGTGCACGAGCCGATGAACACCTTGTCGAGCCTGATGTCGCGGATCGGCGTGTTCGGCTGCAGATCCATGTATTTCAATGCACGCGCATAGCCTTCGCGCCGGGTCGGACTGGATTCTTTCGACGGATCCGGCACCTTGCCGTCAACGCTGGTCACCATCTCCGGCGACGTGCCCCAGGTCACCTGCGGCACGATATCTGCCCCGTTGATCGTCACGACCTTGTCGAATTTCGCATCGGCATCACTGGTCAGCGTACGCCAGTAGGCAACAGCCTGGTCCCACATCGCACCGGTCGGTGAAAACATCCGGCCCTTGCAGTAGTCGATGGTCTTGTCATCCACCGCAACCATGCCCGCACGCGCGCCGCCTTCGATCGCCATGTTGCACAGGGTCATGCGCCCTTCCATCGACAGCCCGCGGATGCAGCTGCCGGCGAACTCGACCGCGTGTCCGGTACCGCCTGCGGTGCCGATATGCCCGATGATCGCGAGCGCGACATCCTTGGCCGTCACACCGGCCCCGAGCTTGCCGTCGACCACAATCTGCATGGCCTTCGATTTTTTCATCACCATGCATTGCGTCGCCAGCACATGCTCGACTTCGCTGGTGCCGATGCCGAACGCCAGTGCAGCAAACGCGCCATGGGTACTGGTATGCGAATCGCCGCACACCACCGTCATGCCCGGCAGCGTCGCGCCGTTCTCGGGTCCGATCACATGAACAATGCCCTGACGCTTGTCGAGAAACGGGAAATAGACCTTGGCCTTGTGTTCCTTGATGTTCTTGTCCAGCGTCTCGACCTGCAGCCGCGACACCTGATCGGTAATGCCGTCCATGCCCTGATCCCAGTTGCGGGTGGGCGTGTTGTGATCCGCCGTTGCAACCACTGAATCGGGGCGCCAGACTTTGCGTCCGGCGAGTTTCAGCCCTTCGTAGGCCTGCGGACTGGTGACTTCATGCACCAGATGCCGGTCGATATAAATCATCGCCGTCCCGTCGGCTTCCTGCCGCACGAGATGGCTGTCCCAGAGTTTGTCGTAGAGCGTTTTGCCTGCCATGCGATTACCGTTTTGATTTCAAGTCACTGAAACGGTTGATTATCTCACAGGGCGGCGGGCGTTTGCTGCACTGCGAGTCTCGCCAAGTCCATATGCCGGTACAGGTTTCAGTCCCCGGTCCGCAGCCAGCGCCACAATACGCCTGCCGCCAGCAGCGCGCAGGCGCCTGCCAGCGTAAACGTCACCCCGGCCCCCAGCCCGGCCCAGGCGTAGCCGCTGGCCAGGCCACCGATGGTGCCGCCAAGTCCATATGCCAGACTGCCGTAGATCGCCTGCCCGCGCGCCTGGTGGCGGCCGCGGAACAGCTTGTGCACGACACCGATCGCCGCCGCATGAAAGGCGCCGAAACTCGCTGCATGCAGCGTCTGGGCGGCCAGCAGCAGCCACACGCTGTCGGCACCCCAGCCGATGACCACGAAGCGCAGCGCCGTGAGCAGCGTGCTGGCAATCAGAATCCGGCGCAGCGTAAACGCGCGGTACAAATGCGACATCCACACGAAGATGCCGATCTCGCAGATCACGCCCAGCGCCCACAACCAGCCGGCGAGTGATTTGCTGTAGCCGTGATCGACCAGATGGATGGTGTAGAAGGTGTAATACGGTCCGTGCGCCGCCGCCATCAGCGCCGATGCGATCACGATCGCGATCACCTCCGGCCTGCGCACGATATGCCATACCGGCAGATCATCACTCGCGTGTGCCACCGTCGGCGCTTCGGTCAACGCCCAGGAAAGCAGCAGCATGCTGAGCATCAGCCCGAAAACAACCCACAGCAGCGCGCGGGGACCCGTCGCATCGAGCAGATAGCCCACGGCCACCACCGCCGCGATGAATCCCACCGACCCCCAGACGCGGATGCGGCCATAACGCGCCGTTTCATCGCCAAGATGCGACAGCGTGGTCGCCTCGACCAGCGGCAGTGCCGCACTCCACAGAAAAGTCATTGCGAACAGCACGCTGAACAGCAGCACAAAGCTCTCGCCGGCAAACACGCCGAGGAATGCCACGGTGCCCGCAGCCCCCGACGCGCGCACGACACTCAGCCGCTGCCCGCTGCGATCGGCAAGCCAGCCCCACAGATGCGGCGCGAGGATGCGCGACAATTGCGGCAGCGCCATCAGCACGCCGATCTCGACCGCGCTCATGCCGACCGAATTCAGATACAGCGCGAAAAACGGCGCGAATGCGCCGAGGTAGGCGAAGTAAAAAAAGTAAAACGCGGAGAGATTCAGGTAGATCGGCTTGGGCACGGGCTGCGCCGTGCGACACCGCGCACGGATTTATATAAGCTATTGATTTTAATAGCTTATTTATGCTTCATCAGGATCAGGGTTTTCTGCTGCGGCCGCCATCCGCAAGCGCGCGATGACATCGTCGGGCGCCTGCGCCGCAATCACCGGAGTTCCCGTTTTCACATCGGCATTCTGTGCGCGATGACGCAAGGCATGATCCATCAGCGTCAGCGCGAGCATCGCTTCGCAGATCGGCGTGGCACGGATGCCGACGCAGGGATCATGGCGGCCATGGGTCTCGATCATCGCCGCCTTGCCTGCGGTGTCGATGGTGTGACGCGCAAGGCGAATGCTCGACGTCGGTTTCACCGCCACATTGACGATGATGTCCTGCCCGGTGGAGATGCCGCCCAACACGCC
>JBFKCU010000340.1:0-3472 GCA_041620115.1 Burkholderiales bacterium
CAAATGCGCAATGCCCGCAGCGCCGAGGAACGCCAGGCGATCCGCGATGCACACCATCAGGCGATGGAAGCGCGCGCCAAGGAGCGCGGCATCACCATGCCCGGGCCGCGCGGCACGCCCGGACGCGGGATGGGACCCGGCAGCGGGATGGGACCCGGCAGTGGCATGGGACCCGGCAGTGGCCGGGGCCCGGGCAGCGGCCCGCGCGCCGACTGTGCTGCCGGTCAGGACTGCCCAGGACCGGGCGGCGCCTACGGTCGCGGGCCGGGACCGCGCTGAACCTGCACGGGCTGGCCCGGCCTGGGCGTCGGCCGCGCTCGCGCGACCGCCACGTCAGTGTGGTTCGGGCCGCTGGCCGGAGTACATGTAGTCGCGCGTCAGCGGCACCGACCGGCCCTCGGTGTTGTCGGACCTGAAGGCGAGGATCTGGTAAATATTCATCCAGCCCATGGAAAATCCGTAGGCGCAACCGGCCAGATAAATCTGCCAGATGCGCGTGCGCTTTTCCCCGGCGATCGCAGCGGCAGAGTCACGCTTTGCGTCCAGACGATCGGCCCAGGCCCGGCAGGTGCGGGCGTAATGCCGGCGCAGCGATTCCACATCTGCCACTTCCAGCCCCGCCTCCGACATATCACGCAACACCTGCGAAATATGCGGTAACTCGCCATCGGGGAAAACATAACGGTCGATGAATTCACCTGCTCCCAGCGGCATCCACCGCGCCTCCGTATCCGACGTCGTGATGCCGTGATTCAGCGCAATTCCATCCGCTGCCAGCAGCGTGCGTATCTTGCGGAAATACTGCGGCAGGTGTTTGAGTCCCACATGCTCGAACATGCCGACGCTGGCAATGCGGTCGAATTCCCCGTCCATGTCGCGGTAATCGCAAAGCTCGACCGTGCAGCGGTCCTGCAATCCCGCGGCGCTGATCTGTTCGCGTGCATACGCCAACTGGTTGGCGGAGAGGGTGATGCCCGTGGCCTGGGCGCCGTATTTCTGCGCCGCGCGCATGACCAGCGCACCCCAGCCGCAACCGATGTCGAGCAAACGGTCGCCCGGTCGCAGAGCCAGCTTGTCGAGTATGTGATCCAGCTTCTGCGTCTGCGCCTGGTCCAGCGTATCCGTGTCGTTGCGATAGTAGCCACACGAATAAACCATGTTGCGATCCAGGAACAACTGGTAAAAATCATTGGATACGTCGTAGTGGTACTCGATGGCGCGACGGTCACGATGCCGCGTATGCCGCCGAGCGAATGCAGGCAGACGGAAGCGCGTGCCGGCGATGCGGCGGGCAATCTTCTCGGCCACGCGAAACACATCGTGGATTGGACCTTCGACGCGGATGTCGCCTTCGACAAAGGCCTTGCCCAGCTTGTTCAGATCAGGCGCAATGAAATAGCGCAATGCCGAGGGCTTGGGGATGGACACCGTCACCGTAGGCGCCGGCGCCAGATCAAACCGTCGGCCGTTCCACAGTTTCAGCCGCAATGGTATGCCTCCGCCTGCAGCCAGGCGCCCGACGGTACGCTCAAAACGATGTTCAAGCAGCATGATGGTTACCTCCTGCGGGTCGCTGTGCTCACCTCATGTTCATGGCCTACCGTCCGGCGAACCCGCGTCGTCGGTACCATTGTGACGCCGCAGCACCGCCTCGAGTTCCATCGCCGCGGCGTAGACATCATTGCTGCGACAGCCCTCCGCGCCAACGGGGCGGTGGCGCGCGGCACGGAAATACGCGGCCGCGACGACCAGCCGCCGTTTTTCATCAGCGGGAACGCTGACGCCGGCAGCACCGCCGCAACGCTGCTGATCCGCGCCCGGCGGTGTATTATAACTAGTTGATTTATAATACTTTTTTGCAGTCATGGTGATTGCCCTCCTGACTGAAAACGAGACCGGCTGCGCGCCGGTCAATGCGCGCTACGTACTATTATCCTGCGCGCCGGCGGATCGCGCCGCGTTGACTCAGGTCAAACATCAGACCGGGCGATTGATCTCGGCGGCCGGACGCTGCAGGAAGCAGGTGAACGCGCTGGAGGCGGCAGCGATGCCCCAGAACATGAAAAAACCCAATGAATACACGGCGGTAGGCGACCAGTGCACCGGCTGCCCCAGCAGATAAAGTTCCTGCGGATTGATCAGCGTGAAAAACACCGCCTCGGCGATGCCGCCGACGATGAACGACGGCCACAGTATCCAGATCAGTCTTTTGCCCATGGTGATACGCCTCCTCTGCAGGCCGGGGTCAGTCGCGGGTGTGTCCGCGTTCCTCTTCCTCGATTTTGCGGCGGAAAAACAGATACATGAACACGCCGATGCCGATCACGACCAGTATCGTCAACAGACTGAACAGCCCGACGTCCGATCCAAAGAGCATTTTCCAGGCCATTTATCGCCCCTCCCCCTGCCGGTTTGCCGGCCTCAGTTCGATCGCAGCGGCCGCCGGAAATGCGGTTTCACCGGTCAGCCGCCAGGTCGATGCCATGTCCTCGAGCACCAGGATGCGACGGCCGTCAGCCACCGCCGGCAGCACCCCGTGGTAGACACCGGGCGCCGCCCGCCGCAGCAGCACCAGCCCATCCATGCCGTCGCGCGTGGGGTGAACGATGAGCATGCGCAGCGTCGGCGGCTCCATGTCCTGCGCCGTCGCCGACAGCCGCACGCTGACGCCGCGCCCCTCGGGGGCCACCGCCACCGTCGCACGATAACCGCGCTGCGCCGCAAGCACGTCGCGCTGGATCGCCTGGTTGATGGCCATGCCTTTCTTGTAATAGTCGTCCACCACCAGCCCGTCGCTGGTGGCGACCGCGATCCACAGCGTGGCGATCCCGGCGACCACCACGGCAGCCGGACCCGCCATCAGCAGCCACGGCCACGGTTCGCGGTACCAGGGTCCTGCGTCGGTTTTCATGATGCTCATCGGCCCTCCTTATCGCACGAAGAATCTGGACTTTTCATCAGCCCTGACTTCCGCGCGCTCCATGTCGTTGATGTGAAATACGATGGGGTGTGACCCCTGCGCCAGCCCCGCCGGGTCGACGCGGACCGACACCGGGAATGCCTGCGTGGTCGCCGCCGGCACCTCGATCGGCTGCTGCGCGATCAATTCCAGACCCGGCAGTCCGCTCACCGTGACCGCAAAACGATGCGGCATCTCATCGGTATTGATGAACTGCAGGCGATAGACGTTCTCGATCCGGCCGTTGGCTGCATCGCGCACCATGCCGCCGCGGTCGCGGATCACATCGACTTTCAGCGGGCTGCGCAGCAGCAGGCCGGCGAAGAAGGCAATCACGATCGCGAGCAGCAACGCGCTGTAGATCAGCACCCGCGGCCGCGCCAGATGCTGCTTGAAATCGGTCTCGGCGTACTTTCCGGCGATGGCGTTTTCCGTGGAATACCGAATCAGGCCGCGCGGATAACCCATCTTGTCCATGACCTGGTCGCAGCCGTCGATGCATGCGGCACAACC
>JBFKCU010000341.1:0-3471 GCA_041620115.1 Burkholderiales bacterium
CGTCATGTTCCTGCAGGGGATCGGCCTCACGCGCGACCAGCTGATCCAGGCCATGGGCATGCTGTTTACGCTATCGACACTGGCGCTGGGCTTGGCGCTGCAACAGGCGGACTTCCTCACGGTCAAACACGGCGTCTTGTCGGCGGGGGCGGTGCTGCCTGCGATTGCCGGCATGATGCTGGGCCAGCGCGTGCGCAGAAAACTCTCCGAGCAACGCTTCAAAAAAATATTCTTCGTCGCACTGCTGCTGCTCGGCGCCTACATCATCGTCGGCGCGCTGGGCAAGATGCGCTAGGCGGCGCGGTAACTACTTCGCCGCCTTCTCGGCCTTGGCCGCCATGGCCTCGCACTCCTCTTCGTAGTCGCTGATTACCTTGGCGATTTCGTCATGCAGCTTGTTCTGCTCCGAGAGCAGATCTTCGAACTGCTTCGCGATCTTCTTTTTCTTCAGTTCGCCGTCGAGCAACAGCCACGCCGCCGTGAGTTTCTCGATATTGGATTCGGCGTAATGGCGCATCTCCTTCAACTGCGAAATGATGTCCTTTGATTTCTCGAGATCGGTTTTTTCCGGCTTCTCTTCTGACGGTTCTGACATGATTGCCTCCTTGTGGATGGGCCAACAGTCGTGATCCGTTTACAGCTTACACCCGAGCGCGATGGCACGCCTGGAATCAGGGAAAGCGGCGCGAGGGGTGTGGCGCTACAGATCCGGCTCGCCGCCGTCTGCCGCGGATTTCTGCGCATCCGGTCTGCGGGACTGGTCAAACCACCCGACCACGTCAGGCGTCATGAACAGCCAGTTGATCAGGACCACCACCAGCGGAATCTGCAGGATCAGCGCGACGCTGGTAAACGGCGGGAAGGGGGCGATGCCGCGCATCCAGTTCAGGTACGTGGCGCCGACAAACACCAGAAAAAGATATCGCGCCGCGTCGCTGCGCCGCGCCAGCTTGACCGGGACGAGCACTGCGACGGCGTAAATCGCGACCAGGAGCAGGAACTCGCCGGAGGTGAAGCTACCGGTCAGCCAATCCACCGTGGCGGCCATGAGGGACAGCGCAATGCACAGCGACACGGCGACGATCGAATGCAGGACGCCTCGCGGCATGCCCATGTCAGCGCCTCAACATTTGCCGCGGCTCGGCCGGCGTTCCTGCTCGCGGTCTGTGCGCAGGTGCTCGAGCAGACGCAACTCCATCTCGGTCAGCTTGTCTTCGTCGTTGTGGATCACGATCTGGTTGAATTCATACTGTTCGCCGTCGAGCTCGATCAGCTTCAGGTTGTAGGCCTTCTTCAACGAGCGCGCCAGGTTCTCCGGCGCCACGGTCAGGCCCAGTCCCGCACCGACCATGCGGCAGGCGTTGTCGAGGCCGCCGACCTGGGCATGGATGCGGATCGACTTGCCGACGGCGCGTGCCCGGTGGTTGAGCATGCGGAAAATCGAGCTCGACGGCGTCAGCCCGATGTACTCATGGGTGAGCGTGTCCTCAAAGCGCATGCGGGTATGACGCTCCAGCGGATGCCCGGCCGGGGCCACCAGCAGCAGGCGCTCGTTGCGATACGGAAAGCTCGCCAGGCCCAGTGCGGGTGCCGTGTGGGTCAGGATGCCGATGTTGGCGCGCTTCTGCATCAGCGCCTGCGCGGTGAACCGCGACAGCGTTTCTTCCACTTCGACCAGCACGCTCGGATGTTTCTTGCGGAAGCGGCTCAGCGTGGAGGGCAGGTGCGCGGTGATTGCCGCACCGTTGGCAAGCACGCGCACATGGCCCTTGATGCCACGCCGCAGCGTCAGCGAGGTCATGCCCAGTGCATTCAGCGGGTCGAGGATTTTTTCGACATGTTCGGCGATCAGCTGGCCGGCCGGGGTCAGTGTCAGTCCGCGCGAACTGCGAGTCAGCAGCGGCTGTCCGATCATGGTTTCGAAATTCTTGATCCTGCGGCTGGCCGCGCCTACGGCCAGATGGTTGGCTTTCGCCGCCTGAGTCAGGTTGCCGCTGGCCGCAACGGCTTCATACAAGCGCAGCGTGCGTACGTCGAGGACGTGCAGCGAGGGGATGTCCGATTTTTTCATGTGATGTCGATGCTATAGGGCGGGCGGATGGCAGGCTTCCCGCGCCCTGATGTGGCGCCTTCCTGCGCAAGTACATTTCAACATAGTCTGGTGTCATGTTGACAATTCGGCGTTCCCATTTTGCGAACACCGTTTTCAACAAAGTGTTGCATCGAAGTCGGCGCGACGGGCGCCATGACCTGTGGCGATGATGGCCGGAGCGCGCGACGGATTGTATTGAGCATTGCGGCTTTTTCCGAATCCGGGCATCCGCAGGCTCCGGAGCTTTGCTTTTTCCGCATAGCTGGTTAATCTCGGGCTAGGGTCGCATAAGATGGCATCGCTGACTATCAGCAGCTATGAGTTTCGCAATTTCCCCCAGCCAAGGAAAACCCCGTGAAAATCAAGAATATCCAAGCCTCGCTGCACCACCTGGTGGTCAATGTTCCGTTGTTCGCCAAACCCACCATCTCGCGCAAGATCGTGTTCTGCACCGTCGAGACCGACACCGGCATTATCGGTCACGGGCTCTGCGGCGGGCAGTACCTGGGGGCCTCGATCGTCACGGCGCTCAACCGCGACCTGAAGGATGCAGTGCTGAACATGGATCCGCGTAACACCGAGGCCATCCACGACCGCGTATGGTGGAAGCTCAACAACCGCGCGATGACCGGGGTGGTCACCACTGCGCTATCGGCTTTCGACATCGCCTGCTGGGACATTCACGGCAAGCATACCGGCCGCAGCATCGCGCAACTGCTGGGCGGGCATAGCGACAGCGCCGAGATCTACGTTACCTTCGGTTTCAAGCAGTACTCGATTGAGCAGCTGGTCGAGGCGGCGAAGCTGCAGGTCAAGGCGGGCACGCAGCGCCTGAAAATGGTGGTCGGCGACGGTACCGCGAGCTGGCGCGAGGATGCGGCGCGGGTGCGCGCGGTGCGCGATGCCATTGGCGATGACCGTGACCTGATGATCGATGCCAACTACATGTTCAGCCCGCTGGAGGCGAAAATGCTGTGCCGCGCGATCGAGGATTGCAACCTGTCGTGGTTCGAGGAGCCGGTGTACGCGATCGACGCGCAGAACATGGCAGCACTGAAGCGCGAGACGCGCATCCCGTTTGCGGCGGGGCAGATGACCGGAAACCGCTGGCGCTTCAAGGAGCTGATCACCGCGGGCGCAGTGGACATCGTGCAACCCAACCCCTGCTACAGCGGCGGCTATACCGAGACGCAGAAGGTCGCGCACATGGCCCAGGCTTTCAACCTGCCCATTGCCAACGGCGGCGGCTGGCCGCTGCACAACATGCATTCCATCGCCGGGTTGATGAACGGTCTGTGGGTGGAGTTCCACCTCGGCATGCAGGCCGTGGGCGAGGCGATTTTCATCAACGCGCCCAAGCCGGAGCACAATCGCATCAA
>JBFKCU010000342.1:0-3445 GCA_041620115.1 Burkholderiales bacterium
ACCCCGGGATTTTTTCAGGGTGCGCACAAACGCCTGGAGCAGGATCTGGGCGGCGTGTATCGCTACGTCGACCACTATTTCAAGGGCGACAATCTCTACGATACGACGGTACGCAAGAACATTGACTACGCGCGCTCCATTGCCGACGCCAGAGACCTATCCATGCTGCGTCGCAGTCTGCCTGACCCGGTAACGACCTAGCCCTCCAAGGCCGCCGCGTTGCCCGTCAGGCAACCTTCAGCAGAATTTTTCCGACGTGCTGGCTGGATTCCATCAGCGCATGCGCCTTTGCGGCATCTGCCAGCGCAAGGGCGCTGTGCGTGACCACTTTGATTTTTCCGGCGGCGATCAGCGGCCAGACCTGATCTTCGAGTTCGCGGGCAATACGCGCCTTGAATGCATCGGGACGTGTGCGCAGGGTCGATCCGGTGTAGGTCAGCCGTTTCAGCATCACCGGCATCAGATTGATTTCAACTTTTGAGCCTGCGCCAAATGCAAGCTGGATGATGCGGGCGTCATGGCTTGCGGCCTTGAAGTTTTTCTCGATATTCGGTCCGCCGACGATGTCGAGGATCACATTGGCGCCGCCCTCGGCGCGGACAATTTCGACGAAATCTTCGGTGCGGTAGTCTACGACGCGATCTGCGCCGAGTTCGGCGCACAGTTTGCAGCGCGCATCCGGACTGTCGGTGGCGATGACTTTCGCACCGAATGCCTTGCCGAGTTGTATGCATGTGGTGCCTATGCCGCCTGCGCCCCCGTGTACCAGAAAGGTTTCGCCTTTTTTCAGACCGGCTCCGATGAACACGTTGCTCCACACGGTGAAGTAGGTTTCCGGCAATCCGGCTGCATCGAGCAGGCTGATGCCCTGCGGCACCGGCAGGCAATGTGTCGCATCGGCCGCAACGTACTCCGCATAGCCGCCGCCGTTGGTCAGCGCGACCACCTTGTCGCCGGCCGCCCAGCGCTGCACATCCTTGCCTTTGGCGACGATGACACCGGACACTTCAAGGCCGGGCAGGTCGGAGGCACCCGCAGGTGCGGGATAAAGGCCTTTGCGCTGCATGATATCGGGGCCGTTGATGCCTGCAGCTGCGACCTGGATCATGACCTCGTGGTCTTTAATCACGGGCAGCGGACGTACTACCGGTTTGAGGACATCGGGGCCGCCCGGCGCGGAAATTTCCACAGCGTTCATGGAGGAGGGCAGAGTGTTGCTCATGGTGTTCCTTTTCCTGATGTGGCTACTTTGAGGATTCGCGAAATCTGCGGATGCGTTCTTTCAGGCCCGGCGTACTGACCGAGCGCGCGAGTTCGGCCATGTCCTCGGCGCGGGTGTCGGTCACGGTCCGGCGATGCAGCGCAGCCATGGCCGCGGGCGTCAGGGTTTCCGCGTTGGCCTGGGCGCTGGCGACGGTATCGGGCCACTGATCCTGCGGCCCGACCCCGGTCAGGAAGCCGATGCGCAGCGCTTCGGCAGCATCGAAGCTGCGCGAGGTCGACAGGATGTCGCGGGCTCTGTCGGTGCCGACCCGATGGACCAGCCGGCGCGTACCGAGCACGATGCCAAAGCGCAGGCCGGGCATGCGGAAGGTTGTGTCAGGTGCGGCAACGCGCTGACTGCAGCAGGCGACGAGGTCGGCGCCGGCGCCGAACACGCGGCCATGCGCCAGGGCCAGCGTTTCGTACGGTGCGTGATAAATCGTCTGCAGCAGGGTTTCGATGCGGATGAACCGCAATGCCAGGTCACCCTCGCTCCGGGTCTGCAATTCAGTGAAATCGAAGCCGGCGCAGAAATGCGATCCGGCACCTTCGAGGATCAGCAGCCGCGTGCCATCAGTGGCGGCATAGTCGATGGCATCGAGCAGCGCCTCGACCAGCGACGCTGACAGCGCATTGGCCTTCTGCGGCCGGTTCAGCGTCAGCCGTGTGACGTGTTTGTCATGCTGCCGCAGCAGTTCGTCGCTCATGTATTCAGCCGGCCGGGGTGATACTGGCGCGCACCTCTGCCGATCGATCCCAGAAATTCGGCATCGACGGGCTCGAGTATCCCGAGACGAAAGGCTTGTCGATCCCGGTGGCCGGATCGTAGACATGTCGTTTGACCGCGCCAATGTTTGCACCGTAGACATGGATGCTGATCGAGACGCGATCGTCATAGGCGTTGGCGACCTCATGAATGTCGCCGACCGTCGGAGACACCCGGTCCACCTGTCCCGGCAGCAGGCGCTCGGTTTCGCTCGCAGTCATCGGCTTGCCGGCGGCGTGTTCGAAGCGACGGCAGGACTCGGCGCCGCGCATCATGCCGACCATGCCCCATACCATGTGGTCGTGAACCGGTGTTTTCTGTCCCGGTCCCCAGACAAAGCTGACGACTGAAAACCGTTCCAGCGGATCGCAATAGAGCAGGTACTGCTGGTAGAACTGCGGATGCGGCTGTGCGCATTCATCGGGGAGCCAGTCATCATGTGCAATCAGCTCGCCCAGCAGCTTGCTGCCGGAATCGAGCATATGTTTTTCGTCGTTACCGTGTTTCTCGGCGAGTCGGGTGAATTCGGCGACGAAATGGCGGAAACGGGCGGTATTTTTCATGTGGCAGCCTTTGCTGATGCAGCATTCAGTTCGGCAATGACCTGCTGCGTATGCGCGCCCAGTGCCGGCGGTGCCAGGCGCACGCCGAGACGTTGTCCGGACACGCGTTGCGGCGAGATCACCGTCTTGCTGGCAACACCGTTGGGCAGCGTGATGTCCTCGACCCACCGCATGTGTTTGACCTGCGGGTCGGCGAGTACCTGGGAATAGGAATAGAGCGGCGCACAGGGTACGCCGCGCGCATTCATCCGCGCCAGCAGGTCAGCGGCATCATATTTGACGAATTCGGCCTCAAGCTGTTCACGCAGCGCATCCTGGTGCTGCGCCCGCAGCGTCGGCGACGCAAAGCGCGCATCCTGCGTCAGATCATCACGGGCGATGGCCGCACACGCGGCTGCCCACAGCTTGTTGGTGCCTGCCGCCAGCGCAAAATAGCCGTCACGGCAGCAGAAAGCCGCGTAAGGCGCATTCAGCGGGTGCGAAGATCCCAGTCGCACCGGGTCGCGTCCGGTGCCGAACAATTCGCTGGTCTGCAGGTTTGCGATGCCCAGCATGCTGCCCAGCATCGACACGTCAACATGGTCGCCCTGTCCGCTGGCGCGTGCCTTGTGCAGGGCGGCGGTTACGCTGAATGCGGCGTAAAGACCGGCGGAGAAATCGGCGATGGGGATGCCGCACTTGGCCGGACGCCCGCCCTTGTCACCCGTGACGCTCATGACGCCGCTCATGGCCTGCACGGTCATGTCAAAACCGCCTTCAGTGGCGCGAGGCCCGGTTTGACCGAACGCGGAGACCGAGCAGTAGACGAGGGCGGGGTGGTCCTTGGCCAGCGTCGCGTAGTCAAGGCCGAACT
>JBFKCU010000343.1:0-3443 GCA_041620115.1 Burkholderiales bacterium
AGCGCGCGGCGAACCCGATGACGGCAGCCATTATTACGAGCACTGGCTCGCCGCTCTCGAAAAACTCGTCGTCACAAAAAACATCACCTCGGCGCAGAGCCTGGAGCAGCGCGTACAGGACTGGGACGTCGCAGCGCGGGCGACACCGCACGGCCAACCGGTGGTGCTGCCGCGCCAATAACAAAAAGAGGCCCGCGCGCTGAAATGCGGGAACCCGTTTCAGGAATGAACCTAAACCGGATTGGAGCAAGCGGATGAAAATTGCAGCCATGGGATCGGGCGGGGTCGGCGGTTTTTTTGGCGGCCGGCTGGCGCACGCCGGCGCCGATGTCACCTTTGTCGCGCGCGGCAAACACCTGGCCGCCATGCGCGACCACGGCCTGCTGATCGAGAATGAAACCGAAGGCAACATACACCTGCCGAGGGTCAAAGTAACCGACGATCCCGCGAGTATCGGGCCGGTCGATCTGGTGCTGGTCGGCGTGAAACTGTGGGACCTCGAATCCGCCGCGCAGGCCTTCAAGCCCATCGTCGGCCCCGACACCGCCGTGCTGTCGTTGCAGAACGGCGTCATCAAGGACGACATCCTGCGTCGCATTTTCGGCGACAAGGCGGTGATGGGCGGCGTGGGATATGTCGCCACGCACATTGCGCGCCCCGGCGTGATCAAGCAGGTGGGCAAGCTGCAGAAGCTTTTTTTCGGCGAGTACGACGGCACGCGATCGGCCCGCGCGGAAACGCTGCTTAAGTTCGCGCTCAAGGCCAGTCTGCAGGCGGAGATTTCCACCGACATCCGCCGCACATTGTGGGAGAAATACACCTTTCTGGTCGGGCTCTCAGGCACCACCACGACCATGCGTTCACCCATCGGCCCGATCCGCAGCAACCCGCAGACGCGCGCCTTCCTGCATGACCTGATGAAGGAAGTCGTCGCCGTGGGCCGCGCGCACGGCGTGGCATTGCCGGAGGACTATGCCGACGAGCGGCTGGCGTTCGCCGATACCGTATCCCCGGACATGAGCTCGTCGATGCACCATGATCTTGAATCCGGCAATCCGCTCGAAGTCGAGTGGCTGTCGGGCGGCGTGGTCACGCTGGGCGCGAAGGCCGGTGTGCCGACACCCGCCAACCGCGCGGTATGGGACGTGCTGGCACTGCACGCGCAGGGCCGCAAGCGTGGCTGACGAGCGGCACCCGCCGCTGGCCATCCGCGCCGTGCGCGCGGCGCCGGTGATGCTGCCGATGACCTACACGCTGGGCACCAGTGCCGCCATCGTGCGCGAGGCGCCGCTGCTGCTGGTGAATCTGGAAACTGAAGAAGGCGTCACAGGCCACGCGTGGCAGTTCTGCTACACGCCTGCCGCGGCCGCAGCGATCGTGTGCATGCTGGAGGACGCGGTCGGCGCCGTGCGCGGCGACGCACTCGATCCGGTCGCGGTGTGGGACAAGCTCGCCAGACGCTACACGTTGATCGGTGTGCAGGGCATCGTACGCATGGCCATGGCGATGGTGGATGTCGCCGGCTGGGACGCGCTGGCGATTGCTGCCGGTCAGCCGCTGGCGACCTACCTCGGTGCGGCGCCGCGCCCGGTCCATGCGTACAACAGTTGCGGGCTCGGGCTGATGGCGCCCGCCGCAGTGGCCGACGAGGCGGAGAAGCTGCTCGCCGGCGGTTTCCGCGCCGTCAAACTGCGGCTGGGCTACGCCACGCCCGCCGAAGACCTGGCCGCGGTACGCGCCGTGCGCAAACGCCTGCCCGATGAGATTCTGCTCATGACCGACTACAACCAGGCGCTCACCGTCGACGAAGCCATCGCGCGTGGCCGCCTGCTTGATGGTGAAGGCATCTACTGGATCGAAGAGCCGATCCGCCACGACGATTACGCCGGTTGTGCGAAGCTTGCGGCCACAATCGAAACGCCGGTACAGATCGGAGAAAACTTCTCGCAGGTGCATGACATGGAAAAAGCGCTGGCCGCGAAGGCCTGCGACTATGTGATGCCCGATCTGGAACGCATCGGCGGCGTCACCGGCTGGCAGCGCGCCGCAACGCTCGCCAAAACGGCCGGGATGAAAATGTCCTCGCACCTCTATCCGGAAGTCAGCGCACACCTGCTCGCGGCAACACCAACCGCGCACTGGCTCGAATACGTGGACTGGGTCAACCCCGTCGTCGAGCATCCGCTGCGCATCATCGATGGCCACGCCGTGGTTGCCGACCGCCCCGGCAACGGCCTGAGCTGGAACGCAGCGGCGGTCCGCAGATACCGGGCAGCCTGATGCGTAGCGCTTGTTGCGGGCGTATCCCCGCCTGCCTGATCACGCACCACCCGGCGAGCCCGCGAGGCCCCGGCACGGAATAAGTCGCTGCGCGTGCTGTTTGCGTTACGCCGGCCGCAGCCTGACACGGAATCGTCCGTCCGGGCCGTGCCGGGACATAGGGGGTTCTATGCGTAAAATTTCATGTTTGACAGCGCTGTTCGCCATTCTGCTTGCGGGCTGCGCCCAACTGCCGCCGAGTCCGCAGGACCTGCTGGCGAAAAAGTTCGAGGTCGCTCCCGGCAGGGCCGCAATCTATATCGTACGCGCGAGCATGGATTCATCGGAAGTCGGCACGCTGCTGCTTGACGACACCGTGCCGCTGGCGACCTTTCGCAACACCTATCACCGCTGGGAGGTGGCGCCCGGCAGGCACCGCATCGCCGGCTTCGGCCAGGAGCAGGCTGTCATTACGCTGGAAACCGAACCCGGCAAGCTCTATTTCGTCGAACACACGGTGATGGGCACACCGCACACCGGTCCTACGTACACCTATCTGCACCGGATCGACGAGCCACGCGGCCGTGCGCAAGTCATGGAAAGCCGCAGCAACTGACAACGGGTCGCCCCGCCAACCGGGCCGGTGCGGCAGCTCAGTTGACCCTGGCCCCCGAGGCCTTGACCACTTTCGCCCATTTGGCGATTTCAGAGACGATGTAGCCGGAGAATTCTTCGGGGGAACTCTCCAGAACCAGCATGCCCTGCTGGGTCAGCCTCTGGTTCAGCGCCGGGTCTTTCTGTGCCTTGCGAAACTCGCTGTTGAGCCGGCGAACGATGTCCATGTTTGTACCGCCGGTGGCGGAGAAGCCGAACCATGCCGCCACATCGAACCCGGGGAGGCCGGACTCGGCGATGGACGGCATGTCCGGCCATGCCGCAACGCGTGTGGCGCTGGTCACGCCGAGTCCGCGCAGTTTGCCGGTCTTGACGATTTCCTGCGCCACCGACACGCTGGCAAAGGACATCACGGTCTCCCCGCTCATCACGGCGGCCACCGACATCGGTGTCGCCTTGTACGCCACGTGGGTCGTCTTGATGCCCGACATCATGTTGAACAGTTCGCCCGACATGTGCTGCGAGGTGCCGGCGCCGCCTGACGAATAGGTCAGCTCACCGGGCCGCGA
>JBFKCU010000344.1:0-3427 GCA_041620115.1 Burkholderiales bacterium
AGGTGCGCGAGATTGCGGAAGGTATGCACCATGCTCTGGATGCCGGTGGCGCCCAGCAGAAAAGCGAGGATGAACCCGAGTGAAAGATCGTAGTTGACCGATCCCACCAGCATCAGAACTATCACCACCGCATAAAGCAGGCCCTGGCGCGTCGGCAGGATGAAGACGCGTCTTTGCCGGAGTACGACAATCCCCGATTCCGGGCCGCGCCATTGGAAAATCCAGCTGGAAACGCTGTTTTTCAGTGCCCGGTACAGCGGCAGAGGCCGGATGTTCGACAACATCAGGGAATTGCAACCTGCTCCAGCAGACCTGCAACCAGTTCATTGCGACCGGCGGCACCGGGCCCGCCGGCGGGGCTCAGCCGGTGGCCGACAATGGCCGGCAAAACGGCTTGCAGGTCTTCGGGGACCACGTGATCACGTCCGTCCATAAAGGCCCAGGCGCGTGCGCCCTGCAACATCGCCAGCGCCGCCCGTGGCGACAGACCGTGGGTGAAATCCGGCGTGTGGCGGGTGTGGTTGACGAGTGCCTGCAGATAATCGAGCAGTGCCGGCGATGCGTGCACCTGCTGCACTTCACGCTGCAGGCGCGCCAGTTCCTCCGGCACCAGGCGGGGCGTGAGGCTGTTGAGCAGATCACGCCGGTCGGTGCCGTTGAGCAGGGCGCGCTCTGCCTCGGCATCGGGATAACCGAGTTCGATGCGCATCAGGAAACGGTCGAGTTGTGACTCGGGCAGCGGAAAAGTGCCCACCTGGGTGGACGGATTCTGCGTAGCGATGACAAAAAACGGCTGTGGCAACGGCCGTGTTTCGCCTTCGATCGTGACCTGGGTTTCTTCCATGGCCTCGAGCAGCGCGCTTTGCGCGCGCGGCGTTGCCCGGTTTACCTCGTCGGCAAGCACCACGTTGGTAAACACCGGTCCGGGATGAAACTCGAAAGTGCCGGTATCCCGGTTGTAGATCGACACGCCGAGGATGTCTGCCGGCAACAGGTCGCTGGTGAACTGGATGCGCTGGAACTTCAGTCCCAGCGACGTGGCGATTGCGTGTGCAAGCGTGGTCTTGCCGACACCAGGTACGTCCTCGATCAGCAAATGACCGCGGGCCAGCAGGCAGGCCAGTGCCAGCCGGATCTGCTGTGTCTTGCCGAGTATGATGCTGTTGATCTGGTCGGTAACGGTATTGAGTTGTGCAGGTCTGGACAAGGCGTGGATCCTGACAGGAAGGGAATTAGACAAGGTGATGTCCGGATTATAAGATGAACCTACGCCGGCGAGTTCGCCTTGCGGCTTTGTCTGTCAGCGAAATGAACAAATCACCAGAATCCGGATTTGGCGCGCGTGTGCCCGTTGCAGGCTTTGAGCGCGGGCTCACGCGTCGTCGGCTGCCTTTTTTTCAGAATCCCGTCTCGGTGCTGATGCTCGGTGTGTTCCTGCTCGGCATTGTGATCATCGTAATGACCGAGGTTACGATTCGGGACCAGACCGATGCTGCGACGCGGACCGCAGAGCTGCGTGCGAATACGCTGAGCATTTCCATGCGTGATCAGATCGGCATCGAGATTGCCGCGCTGGACAGCACGTTGCGGATCGCCAGCGTGGTTGCGCGGCAGGATGGACTGGATGTGGCCGCCGTACGCGTTGCGCGCATGATCGCTGCCCGTGCGGGCACGCCCGCCGTTTTTTTTCTCCTCGATGCACGAGGAAAGGAATTGTGGAAAAGCGGTGCTTTTACGCTCGACCCGGCGACGGTAAGCGAGCATATGGCTGCCTCCAGCAATTACACCGGAACACCTTATATTTCTGCCGCGCGTCATCATGCGGATTCCGGAGTCTGGGGCATGTATCTGAGTCTGCCGGTGCTGGACGCCAACGGCACTCTGATGGGGCTCGCGCTGGCGGTGCTGGATGCAGCACGGTTCCAGCAATCCTATAACTCGATGAATCTGGGTCTCGGCGGACTGTTGCAGTTGATCCGCAATGACGGCACGGTGATGGCCCAGATCGCGCAGGGTGACTTGTCGGCCGGCGCAACTGCGGACGCCGCGATCTGGAGTCAAATCGCGACACAGGCCGGCAGACCTTGTAAGAATATCGTTACGGCCGGTTCAGCGGACAGCAGCAGACGCATCAGCAGTTTTTGCAATATCGAAAGCTACCCGCTGGTGGTCGGCGTAGGCATCAGCCACGCGGCTGCAGTGGGCTATCTTGAAGCAGATGTCTGGCGGGACCGGGCGGTGGCGATACTGCTGATCGCCATTCTGGCAGTGGGTGCGATGGTCCTGCGCTTGCTGCTCGCACGTCAGCGCCGTACCGAGGCGGATCTGCGTCACAGCGAAGCGCGGTTTCGCGCAGTGTTCGAGCAGGCATCAGTGGGCATAGGCGTGCGCGAGATTTCCATGGCGCCTCGCTGGATTGGCGTCAACCGCAAGCTGTGCGAAATCCTGGGCTACAGCGAAAGCGAGTTGCTGCAGATGACCACGGTAGAGCTCACGCCGGAGGAAGACCGGTCGGAGACGCAGGACTACAACGTCAAATTGCGTTCGGGAGAACTTCGCAGTTATACGCGACAGAAGCGTTACAGGCGCAAGGACGGTCGCATTATCTGGGTGGATCTGTCCGTTGCCATCGTGGGCGGCGCAGATAGCGAATCCCACTACCTGGTGTCGGTGGTGCACGATATTTCGGATGCGGTTGCGGCCCGTGAGTTGCTGAAAGAGAGCGAGGAGCGCTATCGCCAGATTTTTGCACTGACGCCGCTGCCGATGTTCCTGCGCAGCGAGACCACGCGGCAGTTCCTGGATCTTAACAACGCCTGCCTTGAGACCTACGGTTACACGCGCGATGAGTTCCTGTCATTGACGGTGGCGGATCTGCAGGTTCCAGAGGAGCGCGGGGATGATTTCGATCCGGCTGGGGCACGTGCCGGCAGCGTGGTCGAGCGTCTGAAGAAGAAGCATGTGCGCAAGGGCGGCGAGCTCTTCGATGTCGAGATATATTCCTACCCGGCCACGCTGGGCGCCGAGCAGGTGCGACTGACATTGGTGCGGGACATGACCGAGCAGATCCGTACGGAGCAGCAATTGCGCGATAGCGAGCGGCGGATCGCGCTGGCGCTGGCGGCGTCGGGTGGAGCGCTTTTTGACTGGGATGTCGTAACTGCCGAGGTGTATTTGAGTGAAAGCTGGAATGTGATGCTGGGAGGGGAAAGCCGGGAAACCCACACGACCTTTCCTGAGCTGACACGTTTGCTTCATCCCGACGATCAGGAGGAGCAGCGCGCCGCGGTTGTCCGGTTGCTCAAGACCGGCAGTGCGCCGCTGCTGACAGAATACCGGGTGCGAAATTTGCGCGGTGACTGGATATGGATCGAAAGCCGCGGGAGCGTGACCGAACGCAGTAAAGACGGTCGTGCGCTGCGGATCC
>JBFKCU010000345.1:0-3418 GCA_041620115.1 Burkholderiales bacterium
ACGTGCCTGCACTGATGCAGCTGGGGGCCGCCTATCACCATCAGAATCAGCGCGGTCGCGTGCGTGACATTCTGGCCAGAATCGAAAAGCTCGACGGCAATGCCGCGCGCGAGTTTTCAAAGAAATATATAAGTAATTGATTTTAAATGTAAAATATAAACCCCTGCGACGCATTGCAGAATGTGCTTGACGTGGTACGGGTCATTCCGTATAAAGGCGGCGCGTGTTTGGTTTCTAAGTACTTGAAAGTTAGCGGTACCGCGTTCGCAGTTGTGGTGTTCGAACTTTTGGGCTGTGAGATTTAAATACGATACTCGGCGCAAGCCGAAAATTATCAATACTCAAAAGGAAGACAACATCATGGCAACCGGTACTGTTAAGTGGTTCAACGACTCCAAAGGTTTTGGCTTTATCACCCCCGATGGTGGTGGCGAAGACCTGTTTGCCCATTTCTCGGGCATCAACATGAGCGGTTTCAAGACCCTCAAAGAAGGCCAGAAGGTGACGTTTGATATCACCGCCGGCAACAAGGGCAAGCAGCAAGCGAGCAACATCCAGGCTGCCTAAGCCGGATACAGCTTGAGAAGAAAACCGGGCGCAAGCCCGGTTTTTTTTCGTCTGCAGTGTGGCGTGATGCGGGAGATCCGTTTCGCGCCGCGATTCGACGCACATCGCAGCGGGACGGCATAATCGGTGCCGCCTATGAACACCGCGAACCCCATGCGCCCCATCTGGGATATTTTCTGCAAAGTCATTGATAATTTCGGCGACGCGGGTGTCTGCTGGCGTCTGGCACGGATACTTCATCGCGAACACGGGTTGCAGGTGCGGTTGTTCCTGGATGATCTGGCGACGCTGCGCGCACTGGCGCCGGCGGTTGATCCGGCATTGTCTTCACAGCAGGTTGACGGCATCTCCATCCTGCACTGGTCCGCCGAAGCGCATGCGGGACACGATGCCGCCGTGGTCATCGAAGCATTCGGTTGCGGACTCCCGGAGGCTTATGTCGAACGCATGGCAATGGGCCGCCGGCCGCCGCTGTGGATCGTGCTCGAATACCTCAGTGCGGAATCTTGGGTGGATGAGCACCATGGGCTGGCGTCGCCGCATCCGCGATTGCCGTTGCCGCGTTATTTCTTTTTTCCCGGATTTACAGCGGCTACCGGGGGGCTATTGCGCGAAAGCGATCTGGTGGCACGGCGCGAGGCATTTGACGCAGCCGCGCGCGCCGAATTCTGGCGCAGCCTGGGATTCGGGATGCCCGCGCCGACGGCGCTGACGGTTTCGCTGTTCGGCTATGACGACGCACCGGTTACCGCTCTGCTGACGGCCATGGCAGGGGACCGGGCGCCGGTGGTCGCTGCCGTGCCGGACGGTGCGCTGATGCCGGCGGTACGCGCTTTTTTCGGTGCCGGCGAGGCGGTGGCCGGATCGTGGCGGCGCGGCGCCCTGGAAGTCCGAGCATTGCCGTTCCTGTCGCAGGCACGGTATGACCAGCTGCTCTGGGCCTGTGACCTCAATTTCGTTCGCGGCGAGGATTCGTTTGTGCGCGCGCTCTGGGCGGCGCGGCCACTGGTATGGCAACCCTATCGGCAGGAAGATGGTGCGCATCAGCGCAAGATGGATGCGTTTCTCGCCCGTTACTGCGCCGGCCTGCCGGCGGCGGTGTCCGGACCCCTGACGGCGTTTTGGCGGGCCTGGAACAGCGATGCTGCCGGCTGGAACGAGGCAATTTGGCCTGAATTCCGCGGCCGCGGCGCGGATCTCGCGGTTCATGCCCGTTGCTGGGCGCGGGATCTGGCCGTTTCGGGGGATTTGGCCGCGCAACTGGTGGAATTCGCGCGCAGCAGGGTAGAATAGCGCCTTTTTTTAGGCTGGTTCAGTCAAGGATGTAGGGTTATGAAAATCGCACAGGAAATTCGCGCCGGCAACGTCATCATGATCGGTAAAGATCCGATGGTGGTGATGAAAGCCGAATTCAGCAAGTCCGGCCGCAATGCGTCGGTCGTTAAAATGAAACTGAAGAATCTGCTGTCGAACGGCGGCACGGAATCGGTTTATCGCGCCGACGAGAAATTCGACGTCGTACAGCTCGAGCGCAAGGAAGTGACCTATTCCTATTTTGCCGAGCCATCCTATGTGTTCATGGACGCCGAGTTCAACCAGTTCGAGGTGGACAAGGAGAACATGGGCGACGCGCTGAACTATCTCGAAGACGGCATGGAATGTGAGGTCACGCTGTATGAAGGCCGTCCCATTTCGGTGGAAATTCCGCAGAGCCTGGTCCGCGAAATCATTTACACCGAACCGGCGGTACGCGGTGACACCTCGGGCAAGGTGATGAAGCCGGCGAAGCTGAGCACCGGTTTTGAAGTTCCGGTGCCGCTGTTCTGCGCCACCGGTGACAAGATCGAGATCGACACCCGCACGGGCGAATACCGCAGCCGCACCAAGGGCTGAGCAAATTCGCAGTGTTGCATGACAGAACGCCGCAGTGACCCTGCGGCGTTTTTCATTCCGGCACGAGCAATTCGCAGCGCGTGCCGCCTTGCTTTTCCGGTGACAGCGCGCGCCATAGCCAGTCGAGCAGTGGCGGCGCTTCCTGGTCCAGTCCGAACGGCGGGTTGACGATGATCATGCCGCTGCCGCGGATGTGTTCCGTCCAGTTTTCCGGATGCACCGATAATTCCAGCTGCAGCGTTTTCGGCAGCTTGCTTGCCTTGAGGCTGCGCGCAAACGCGAGCATGGCCGCCGGCGCCATCAGTGGATACCACACGGCGATCATGCCGGTGGCAAATCGCGCGTGCGTTTCCTTGATTGCGCGCGTAATTCTTGCGAACTCATCCGCCTGGTCGAACGCCGCATCGATGAATATGAGCCCGCGCCGCTCGTTTGGCGGGGTGAATGCCTTGATCGCCGTAAAGCCGTCCTGGTTGTGGATCGCGGTGTGGCGCACACCGGAAAACACGTCTTTCAGGACGGCATAATCGTCCTTGTTCAGTTCGCACAGTACCAGGCGATCGGACTCGCGCATCAGGCGGCGTGCGATGCGCGGTGATCCGGGATAGTGGCGCAGATGCCCGTCGGCATTGTCAGCACGAACGGCGTCGAGGTAGGGGGCGAGGGCGGCAGGCGCATCGCTGCGGCCCCAGACGCGGCCGATGCCATGACGCCACTCGGCGGTCTTCTGCGACCAAGGGTGCTCCAGATCGTAAAGACCGAGTCCGGCATGGGTGTCGAGCACAAAAAAGGGCTTGTCCTTGCGCGCGAGCGCGATCAGCAAGCGTGACAGCAGCGTGTGCTTGAACACATCCGATACATTGCCGGCGTGAAACTGGTGGCGGTAGGAAAGCATGGGGCGGATTACATCACAGTCGGTCGAACTGTGCCGCCTGTGTAATCATTCGATTTTATTCGA
>JBFKCU010000346.1:0-3415 GCA_041620115.1 Burkholderiales bacterium
ACACGGGACTGCCGCCGGTGCCGGTGGCGCGCGATCGCAAGACGAAGTCCGTCAAGTCGAAACGAAGCGCCCGCCCCGGCAAAGCGCGCTGACCGGTGCGCTAGCGCGAGGCTACGCGCTGCTCGGGATCCGTCCGTCGGCGCAGTAGTGTTGTGGTGGTGACCACCAGCATGTCGAGCACGCAGTAGAATGCGCCGGCCGCCAGCGGGGGATTGAGCGTGCTCAATCCCAGCCAGGGCACATCGCGGTTCCAGCTCCAGTTGCCGAGTACGGTGCCGTACATTTCCATCGCCAGCGCCAGCATGAACATCACCGCGTAAAGTTTGCGCGCGCTGCTGAACACCATGCAGATTACCAGCAGAGCATACAGTGGCGGGCCCAGCGTATCGGTTCCGAGCCATGCCAGCGCGATCACCACCGGCGCCGTCGCAAGCGGTACGGCCCAGACGATCCACTGACGCAGGCGTGCAGCGATCATTACGCCCAGCATGAACAACAGGGCGTGGCCCGGCGGAACAAACAACGGGATGTTGCCGAGCCGGTAGTCGTAAAGGCCCCACACCAGCGACAGGAAGAATTCGCCGAGGGTCGCGTAGATCACACACACCACGAGGTTGGTGCGTATCGCCGGTGCCGAGCGCGTGATCCAGTACAGCAGCAGTGCCCAGGTAGCGATGCTGACCGCGATTTGTCCCCATACGGCAATGTGTTGATCCACGATCAGGCCGATGGTGATCAGCGCAACGATGGTCCATGCAGGGGCCGGGGCGGTAGCCGGCGGGGCGAACGATGACGTCACCGCGATATTATTATAAGATATTGTTTTTATTAATTATTTTCCGCTGAACTTGGCTCTCCGTTTTTCCTTGAAACTGGCGATGCCTTCCTTCGCATCAGCACTCTGGCGGATGCGCTGGATGGTGGCGCGGCCCTGCGCCGCGAGTTCGGAAGGTCCTTTCGGGATGATCCGCCCGACGTAATCGCGCAGCACGGACAATACCAGCGGCGCGTTGTCGGCAAGCTGCCGCGCCCATGGCAGCGCGGCTTCGAGCTGCTTGCCGGGTTTGCACAGCTGATTGACCAGGCCAACCTGGTACATGCGCTCGGCGGAAATTTCATTGCCCACCAGCATCAGTTCCATCGCGACCTTGTGCGGGATGCGTGCGGCGAGTCCGGCGATTGCCGCGCCGGTGAAACCGACCTTGGCTTCGGGGAACATGAATTTGGCGTCGTCCGCCGCAATGCACAAGTCACACATCTGCACGATCACTACGCCGCCGCCGACGACCCAGCCGCCGACTGCCGCGATCAGCGGCTTTTGCATCGGCACGCCGATGTTGGGCACGCAGCCCGGAAAATCATCGGGCGGCCCCTTGATGTCGGCGCCGCCCGTGAAGTGCGCTCCGGCATGTGTGAGGATGCCGACGCGATCGTTACTGTCATTCAATCGTTCGAGAGCGGCACGCAACTGGGCGGCGACATCGTTGTTGATGGCGTTGCGTTTCTCCGGTCGGTTCAACGTAATGACGGCGACGCTGTCGCGCGATTCATAAGTCACTACAGCTGCGTTCATGTCAGGCTCCTTGGGCAAGCTTATGTGGCGGATGCGGCGGCCAGCGTGGCGCGTGCATCCAGCGCAATGACGCCGCGGCCGGTTTCCTGAACCAGCAGCGGGTTGATGTCGAGTTCGACCAGACGCGGTCCCAGTGCAGCGGCGAGTTCGCTGAGTCTGGCTACTGTAGCAGCCAGCGCGGCGAGGTCGGCCGCCGGCCGCCCGCGCGCGCCGGCGAGCACCGGTGCGATGCGCAGGCGTTGAAGCAGCCGTTCCGCATGTGCAGCAGAGACGGGGGCCACGGCCATTTGCACGTCGTTGAGGATTTCCACCAGGACGCCGCCGCTGCCCATGATTACGACCGCACCGAACTGCGGGTCCCAGCGGCAGCCGACGATCAATTCGGTACCGCCGCTGAGCATCGGCTGCACGACGCAGCCCGCCAGCGTTGCGTGAGGCAGATGGGATGCCAGTCCTTTTTCAATTTCGCGCCAGGCCGTCCGGAGTCCGGCGGCGTCGGCGATGTTCAATTTGACCGCGCCGGCTTCACTCTTGTGCACCAGCTCACGGCACACGCCTTTTAATACGACGGGATAGCCGATGCGCTCGGCTTGCGCCATTGCAGCGTCGGGTGTCGGCGCCAAGCGGTCATCGGTGGTACTGATCCCACAGGCGCGCAGCAGCCCTTTTGTCTCGGGTTCGGTGAGCCGGCCGGCGGGCAGGCGCACTGCATGCGCGCGTGCGGTTGCGGCAATGGTCGACGGCAGCGGAGGCGGGGGCGGATCGCGCAAGGCTGCGCGGTAAGCGAAGGCGGTGTGCAGCACGCGCAGCGCATCGTCCAGCCTGTTGGTGTACGGACAGCCGATTTCCTTCAATGCGGCGCGTGCGCCGTCGACCAGCGTTCCGGGGGTCAACAGAATTGCAGTCGGCTTCTTGCCTGCCAGCGCGGCGGCGCCCCAGTGCCGTACCTTGTCGTCGAGCTGTGGCGTAGTGGCGACGGCAATGAGGATGGCGCCGATTGCAGGATCACGGGCCAGAAGTTCATACGCGGTCAGCGCGCTGTCCAGGCCGCTGCTGCGCGGCAGGCCGCCGACATCGAGGGGATTGATGGTGCGGCCGGGCGGCAGCAGCTTGTGCAGTTCGGTACGTGTGGTCTCGTCGGGTTCGGCCAGTGTCAGGCCGGCGGCGACCACGCGGTCGCCGGTCACCGCGACCGTGCCACCGGACGGCGACATCACGGCCACCGTTGCTGTGGCCGGGGCGCCGAATCTGATCAGGAAATCCGCGCAGTAGATCAAGGCCTCTGGGTCGTCGAGCAGGCATACGCCATGGTCGCGGCAGGCGGCCTCCCATACGGCATACGAGCCGGCGAGGCTTGCCGTATGTGATTGTGTGACCTGCCGGCCGGCGGCACTGCGCCCGGCTTTGACGGCAAGTATCGGTTTGCCGGAGGCTCGGGCGCGCCTCGCGAGTTCGAGAAACCGCGCGCCGTCTTTCAGTCCTTCCACATAAAGGCAAATCGCACACGTCGCGGCGTCGTCGATGAAATATTCGATCAGGTCGCAGAGCTCGACATCGGCTTGATTGCCGACTGTGGCGGCGACACTGAAACCGGTGCCGAGATCCTGCGCATGGGAAATCAGCGAGGCCATCAGCGATCCGCTCTGGCTGACCAGACCGATGCTGCCCCGTGGCATCGGTTCGACTGCAAGCGCGACTGACGAAGTCAGCGCGAGTTGCAAATGCGGGTTGATGTAGCCAAGGCAGTTGGGGCCGATCAGGCGCATGCCGTGGCGGCGGGCCGTCTCCAGCAACTCGGTTTGCCGCGCGGCGCCTTCGGCACCGGTTTCGGCGAAATCGGCC
>JBFKCU010000347.1:0-3414 GCA_041620115.1 Burkholderiales bacterium
CGATGGGCACCGCACCGCGCAATCCTACCCAGCTCACGAACAACTGCTCGCGCCAGGGCACGCGGAAGGGCAGCAGGCAGATCCACACCGACAACGGCCGCGCGACCAGCATCAGGGCCAGGGCCAGCAGCAGTGCCGGCAGCGCAACCGGCAGGAAGTGCGAAGGCGTGACCAGCAGTCCCAGCAGCAGGAACATCATGATCTGGGCGAGCCAGGCGAAACCATCGTTGACGCGACGGATGGCCTGCATGTCCTGCATCAATGAATTACCGAGAATGACGCCCGCGAGATAGATGGCGAGAAAGCCACTGCCGCCGGCCACCGTGACAACACCGTACGTCGCCACCCCGCCGGCCGCGGCAAGCAGCGGGTAGAGGCCGCTTTCCAGCGTAAGGTGGTTGATGAGCCAGACCAGTCCGCGTCCCGCGACGTAGCCGCCGACCGCGCCCAGCGCCATCTGCTTGATGAATTCGAGGATTACACCCGCGCCGAACGAGGTCTGCCCCGCCGCCATCGCCTCGACCAGCACCACCACCAGGAAAACGGCCATCGGATCGTTGCTGCCCGATTCGACCTCCAGCGTGGAGCGGACCCGCTGCTGCAGTTCCATGCCGCGCGACTGCAACAGGGCAAACACTGCTGCGGCATCGGTGGAGGCCACGATCGAGCCGATCAGCAGCCCCTGCAGCCAGTGCAGGCTGAACAGCCAGGTCGCAAATACCCCGGTGATCGCGGCGGTGATCAGGACGCCAATGGTGGCCAGCGACAGGGCCGGACGCAGCGCGATGCGGAAACTCTCGGCGCTGGTGCGCATGCCGCCGTCGAACAGGATCACCGCAAGCGCAAGCGTGCTTACCAGGTAAGCAAGCTCAAAGTTGTCGAAGCGGATGCCGCCCGGTCCGTCTTCTCCGGCCAGCATACCCAGAAACAGGAACACAAGCAGGATCGGTGCGCCGAACCGCGACGAAAAAGCGCTCGCCAGTATGCTCAGCAACACCAGCAGCGCGCCGAAAAAGATCAATTCGTTGGAAAACGCCATGGCGTGGATTATGCCGCATCGATTCCGCTATCGATAACGGACCGCGCACATGGCCGGGGTACGGCGTTGGCCGGCGTGCTGCCTATACGCGCAATTCCAGCGGCTTGAACTGCTTGGAGAGTTTCAATCCCTGCGATTGATAGTTGGAACCGATGTTCACACCGTAGATTTTCTCGGGCTCGCCAAGCAGGCGTTCGTAGATGAGGCGACCGACGTCCTGGCCGTGTTCGATCATGAACGGCACGTCGTGCGATCGCACCTCGAGCACGGCGCGCGCGCCGGTGAGGTTGGAAGCGCCATAGCCGAAACCGGGATCGAAAAAACCGGCGTAGTGGATGCGGAATTCGCCCACCGACGGATCGTACGGCACCATCGACGCGGCATGGCTGTTGGGAATGCGCACGCGCTCACGCGACACCAGGATGTAGAAATCGTCCGGGTTCAGCACCAGGCTGCGGTCAGCGTTGCGCGTGATCGGTTCCCAGAAATCCAGCGGATCATAGTGATTGATCTTGGAGAGGTCGATCAGCGGCGCGTGGTGCTTGGCCCGGTATCCGATGACGCCGTTGCTGGCGTCACCCTCGAGATCCACCGATATCCACAGGCCGTTCTTGATCATCGCCGGCAGCGGCACGTCGCTGTCGGAATAGACCAGCTTCATGGCCTGGTCGAGTTCGGTGAGCTTGGTGTCAGACGGCGGCGGATTGCCGCGCACGAAACGGATCTGGTTCAGCCGCGTGCCCTGCTGTGCCAGCACGCTGAAGGTATGCGGCATGATCTCGACATAGAGCTTGCCCCTGTAGCCGGCAGCCACGCCCTCGAACTCGGCCCCGCAGTCGGTAATCAGTCGCGTGAAAATGTCCAGTCGCCCGGTGGAGCTTTTCGGGTTGGCATACCCTGCAATGTCGGCAGGCAGCTTCAGCTCTTCCATCAACTCGGCGATATAAACGCAGCCTTTTTCCAGCACCACCGGTTTCGTCAGATCGATCTGATGCATTTTCAGACGATCGATTTTCGCCTGTACCGTCGAGGCCTTGCCCGGCAGGAAACTCGCGCGCACGCGCCACGCGGTGGCGCCCAGGCGCAGATCCAGACTCGCCGGCTGGATTTGCGAGGCATCAACCCCGCCTGCGGCGCTGATGCGCCCGCCATCGATCAGCCGCGCAATGTCGCGGTCGGGCAGGATGCCGGTGGTCACGCCCTCCGCGGCGGGCGCGGCTTCTTTTTCCAGTTCCGTGAACAGCTTGGCCATCTCAGGTTCCGGTCAGCATGCGCTGTGCCTCGCGATATTTCGCCGAGGTTTTTGCCAGCACATCGGCCGGCAGCCGCGGCGCGGGCGCTTTCTTGTTCCAGGGCTGGGTTTCCAGCCAGTCGCGCACGAACTGCTTGTCAAAACTGGGCGGACTGATGCCGGTGCGGTATTCGGCCGCAGGCCAGAAGCGCGATGAATCCGGCGTCAGTGCTTCGTCGATGAGTACGATGTTGCCGGCCGCGTCGGTCCCGAATTCGAACTTGGTATCGGCAATGATGATGCCGCGCGTCGCGGCGAATTCCGCGGCTTCCTGATAAAGCCTGATCGAGAGTTCTTTTACTTTCGCTGTATGCGCAGCGCCAATGGTGGCGACCACATCGTCGTAAGTAATGTTCTCATCGTGATGCCCGGCCGGCGCTTTCGACGCCGGCGTGAATATCGGCGCTGCCAGCTTCTCTGCCTGCTTCAGTCCCGCGGGCAATTTGATGCCACAGATCGCGCCGGTCTTCTGATAATCGCTCCAGCCCGAGCCGATGAGGTAGCCGCGCACGACGGCTTCGACCATCAGCGGCTTGTATTTGTGCACCACCATCGCGCGGCCGGCAATCTGCGCGCGCTCGTCCGGCGCGACCACCGATGCCGGGTCAATGCCGGTCAGATGGTTGGGCACGATGTGCTTGAGTTTGGCGAACCAGAAATTCGAGACTTCCGTCAGCACGCGGCCCTTGCCCGGAATCGGATCGTCAAGGATCACGTCGAACGCGGACAGGCGGTCACTCTGCACCACCAGCAGTTTGTCATCGCCCACTGCGTAGAGGTCGCGCACCTTGCCACGGTGCAGGAAAGGCAGGCTCTTCAGGTTGGTCTGGTACAGGGGAGTGTCACTCATCGCTTTTCCGGTTCAATCATGCCAATCGGGATACAGCGCGCTGCGCACGATCAGCGCCTTCTGCAGCGCGGCATCGGCGCTCTCGCCAAGCACGGTGTAGTGGCCCATCTTGCGCCCGGCGCGCGCCTCGTGCTTGCCGTAGAGGTGCAGCTTGGCCTGCGGCACGATGAACACGCGCTCCCACAGCGGCGGGCCATGCTGCCAGGCCTCGCCCAGCAGGTTGACCATCACCAC
>JBFKCU010000348.1:0-3410 GCA_041620115.1 Burkholderiales bacterium
AGGCCCTTGCCGTAGGGTCCGTAGCTGAGCAGGGCAGGATAACGACCTTCCGCGGGCGGCAGAAAAACATCGGCGCGCAGTTCCAGACCGTCATCCATGCGGATAGGCACATCGAAGGCGATGCGCATGCCGTCGCGCAGTTCGGTGTTCACAAGGCTCCCCTCCCTGATTCCCGTGCCGCGCATTGTGCATCATTGCGGCGCAACCGGCCGGCGGCGTTGCATTCTGTCCATCACGGGCCGCCTCGCCCGGCGGCCCGGTTTCCGCGTTCCCTACGGATTGCGGTCGGGATGGTCCGCGCTCATCAGCGCGCGGAAGGTCAGCACCGGGATCGAGGCGCGGTGCAGCACCCGGCTCGCTTCGCTGCCCATGATCAGCGCCGCCAGTCCGGTGCGGTGGCGTGAAGTCATGACAATGAGGTCGCAACCGCGCTCATTGGCGCAGTCGACGATGGCGTCGTAGGGCTGCTGGCCTTCGGCAATCACGGTATCCCAGGGAACGCCGGCCGCGTCCGCCGTTTTTTGCACGAACGCAAGAAAATGCTTGGCCTGTTCGCGTGCCTGCAGGTCCATGTTGGCATCGACGCCGGTGGGCAGCATCTCGACGCCCGCAACCATCATGCGGTAATCGGGCATGACATGGATGCCGGTGACTTTGGCGCCACATAGTTTGGCGAGTTCGATGCCGCGCTCAATGGCGCGCTCGGAGTGCGCGGTGCCGTCGGTCGGCATGAGGATGTGTTTGAACATAGTTCCTCCTTTGACGCTATTTATAGTTTTGTTTAGTACGCGCGTGCTCAGCGCTTGCACGCGCTCACTGATGGAACCATAGCACGCTGGCGCGGGCGCCGGCACGCGCCTGCCGGCGGATCTGGCGGCATTCTACTGATGATTCCGGCCACGTGGCTATGCGGTGTGGGATATTTGTGCGTAAAATCCGCTACATGCAAGGTTTCGGACCGAAGGTCACGCGCGTTTTCGCGGTGGTCACGATACTGTTAAGCGCTTGCGCGCAGCAGGCGCCGGTGATGCGCCCCCCGCCACCCGAGCTGGTCAAGAAAATAGAACAGCCTCCGCCGGTTTCGACTGAGGTCGAAACAGAGTGGCTCGACCGCATGGCCGATTTGCAGGGTGACAAACGGTTGCCGGCATTGGCCGGCGAGATCGAGCGGATCGATTGCAAAAGCGGCATCGAAGACCTGCACGCGCGCATGGCAGTGGAGGCGCGCGGCGGGCAGGTTGCCAGTTTCGCTTATTACAGCAAATGGCGGCCGCGTACCTGTTCGCTGGAAATGAAGCGCGATGCGCCTGAAACCAAATGGCGGCTGACACCGGACGGCGCGACGCGGGTGCAAACGCCGCACGGCATGTTCCTCATCCGCGTCGAGGCCGATGCCTACGTGTTCGAATTCGTGGAGGTCGAGCGCCGGCGGTTCTGCGGCATGGACGGGGAAACCAACGGCACGATGCGGATCAAGCGCCGCGCAGGCATTCCGCAGTGCTCGGTCGCGGGGCTGCTCGATCGCGATGATGAACCGTTACCGTTACGCGCGGCGGACCGGCACGACGTCGTCACCGCCGCCGAATAACCATGGCACGGCCCTGCGGGGAAGCGTCGTACGCCGCCTAGCGGCTACGCGTATTCCTGACGAAATCGAGCGAGGCCTGAAACAGCTCCAGATCTTTGGCGTAGTCGGCTGCATTCGCACGATCGATCTGTATCCATTCCCGCGTGCTGGCAAGGCCGCCGGGCTGAAACGGCATCACGTTGTCCCTCGAGAACTGCAGTTCGGTTGCTGTGGCCGCGGGCAGTCGCAGTCCCACGCCGCTGCCGCTGATGCAGGCGAACATCTTGTCGCTGACGAAGTAGGCATCGAGGTTGTTGATTTTCTTGCCGACTACGCCCGGCAGCTTGAGCAGGATTTCGTCGATCTGGGACTTGCGGCTGATATTACTGTCGTCGGAATTCAAGGGGGCTCGTAGTCCTGGTTGGTGTTCGGTCGCACGCATGACAAATGCTAATGCCCGCGCGCGATTTGGGCAATTGCGGCGCGTGCCGGCACCACCCTCGGGCGGGATTCAGGGCCGCAATGCCGGTCGATTTTGACATCCGGGTTCCGCCTTGGCCATGCCGGGCAGCGCGCGGTAGACTCAAGCCGGATGATGCGCAGCCCGGTTCAACAACGCGCAGCGAGCCTACGATGATTTTCCGGCAACTCTTTGATCAGCAGTCCTCGACCTATACCTATCTGCTCGCGGATGCTGAAACGGGCGCGGCGGTATTGATAGACCCGGTATTCGAGCAGGCACAGCGCGATGCGGCGCTGGTGGCGGAGCTCGGTCTGAAGCTGCTGTGTACCCTCGAAACCCATGTGCATGCCGATCATGTCACGGGCGCCTGGCTGCACAAGCAGCGCCTGGGCAGTCGGATTGCGATTTCCGCTGCCAGCGGCGCCAAGAACGCGGACCGCCTGCTCGCGCACGGTGATCGCATCGAGTTTGGTCGCCATGCGCTGACAGTACGCGCGACGCCGGGCCACACTGGCGGCTGCGTGACGTACGTGCTTAACGGTGGCGTGATGGCGTTTACCGGCGACGCCTTGCTCATCCGCGGCTGTGGCCGCACCGATTTCCAGCAGGGCAGTGCGCATGTGCTCTACCGCTCTGTGCATGAGCAGGTTTTTGCGTTGCCGGATGACTGCCTGCTGTATCCGGCTCATGACTATCGCGGGCTGACGGTCAGCAGCGTTGCGGAGGAACGGAAGTTCAATCCGCGGCTCGGCGGGCGCATACTGGAAGACGATTTCGTCGGTTACATGGACAACCTCGGGCTGGCCCACCCCAAGCAGATGGCGGTGGTAGTCCCGGCGAACAAGGAGTGCGGGCGCGTCGAGAGCACCGGCGCGGAGAATGAAGAACCGGACTGGGCGCCGCTGACCTATACCTTTTCCGGCATCTGGGAGGTGCGTCCCGAATGGCTGGAAGAGCATCTGCCGCAGGTGCAGGTCATCGACGTGCGTGAAGCCGACGAATTCGACGGCGCGCTGGGGCACATCCCCGGTGCGAGGCTGGTGCCGCTCGATCGCATCGCCGCCGGTGAGCACGGGTTTTCGAAAGAGCGGCCGCTGGTGACCGTATGCCGTTCAGGTGCGCGCTCGGCGCAGGCCAGCGTGCTGCTGCGCAAGGCCGGGTTCAACCGGGTGGCCAATCTTGCCGGCGGCATGCTGCGGTGGCGCGAACAGCGCTTTGCGGTGGAGGGCGGCAGCGACTGAGCGGGCGGCAGCAGTCAGCCGGTCTCGACCACGCGACCCGACGGGGTCCCCATGACGGTGGTGCGCTCCAGATGTCGCAGCTGGGTTTCGTCAAAATCCGCCAGCGCCTGGTGCATGGTGCAGCGGTTGTCCCAGACGA
>JBFKCU010000349.1:0-3401 GCA_041620115.1 Burkholderiales bacterium
ATCGGCTACCTGTCCTCCGACCTGCATGATCATGCAACGGCGCATTTGTTTGCCGGCGTGCTCGAACGGCACGATCGCGAACGCTTTGAAATATTTGTCTACTCCTACGGCCCGGAGGATGGCAGTGCGATGCGCGCACGCATCAAGGCCGGCACAGAGCACTTTATCGATGTCGCATGGGAGCCTGACGATATCGTGGTGCAGCGCATCCGCGATGATGCGCTGGACATACTGATCGACCTCAAGGGATATACGCTGGGCGCGCGTACTGCGCTCCTCGCACAGCGACCGTGTCCGGTCCAGGTGAACTGGCTGGGCTATCCGGGCACCATGGGCGCAGCGTTCGTCGACTATCTGATCACTGACCGGTTCATCGTGCCGCCGGATCGCGAATCAGCTTATTCGGAGCGAATCGCTTATCTCGAACCCTGCTGGCAATGCAACGATCAGAGCCGGCCGGTGATCGCAGCGCTCACGCGTGCAGAATACGGATTGCCGGAACAGGCATTCGTCTATTGCTGCTTCAACCAGGCGGTGAAGATCACGCCGGAGGTTTTCGACTGCTGGATGAACCTGCTGCACGCGGCGCCACAGTCAGTGCTGTGGCTGGCCGACGACAATGCGAACGCCACAAAAAATCTGGCGGCTGCGGCGGCTGCGCGCGGCATCGCGCCGGAGCGGGTGATTTTCGCGCCGCGGCTGCCATTGCCGCAGCATCTCGCACGGTATCAGGTGGCAGACCTCGCGCTCGATACCTTCCCCTACACCTCGCACACCACGGCCAGCGATGCGCTGTGGCTGGGCTGCCCGCTGGTGGCCCTGAGCGGAGAGACTTTTCCTGCGCGCGTGTCGTCCAGCATCCTCACCGCCTGCGGCCTGCCGGAGTTGATCACGCAGACGCTGCCGGAATACGAGCAACTGGCCACCCGTTTCGCCCTCGAACCCGAATTCGCCGCACGCACGCGCAGCCGCTGGCAAGCCATGCGCGAGTATGCCCGCTTGTTTGATGCAGACCTGACCACGCGCAACCTGGAATCCCTCTACCTCGATCTCGTCAACGGCAGCAACGGATCGCCGCGGGCCTGAACACCGGTGGCGTGATTGCGATGGAAACCCCGGACGAAAAAAACGGGCGCCGCAGCGCCCGTTCGTACCGATAGCGCAACTTTGAAACTTAGAAGTTGTGCTTCAGCAGCAGCACGAATGCCTTCTGATCCTGACCTGCGGCACCGACTTTCACGCCACCCAGCGTATAGGACGCATTGGTATCGTTGCTGAGCCGCACATAAGCCAGCTTCGCGCTGGTGCGCTTGGAAAACGCATGGCCATAGTAAATCTGGAACAGATTGGCCCCCGTACCACCCGCGACGTTGTAGGGCACTACGGTCGCATTGATCGCGGCCGGTGCCGGGCCGGTACCTTCGGTATCGTCTGCGGCGGTGTAGTTAGCACCGACGCTGTGCGGTCCCGCCAGATCCCAATCCGCGCCAACCATCCAGGCTTTCTTCTTCAGTTCATTGCCTGCGCCCTGCTCGTAGACCTGCTGGTTGTAGGCGCCGCCAAACGCGACTTTGCCCAGCTTGTAGGACCCCGCGATCACCCAGGCGTGGTCGTCGAGCTCCTGGGTACCCAGGGACGCGAACTGCTGGTGCAGTTCATAACCGACGGCGGCTGAAATCGGACCGGCCTTGTAATTGGCGGCGATCGACATCACGCGCGGCTTGGACGAGGCGGTGGTATTGATGGCCGCGGTCTCCGAGTTACCGGTGCTGTACGATGCGTCCACGGAAAAGCCGCTGAAATGCGGGGAATGATAGTTCACGCTGTTCTGCTGGCGGCGCTTCCAGATATGACGATTGCCGGGACCGACACTTGAGGTGCTGACGCCGGTCGAGGAACCCGCCATCAGGAACGCCGTGCCCAACAGGCCGGTGTCCTCGCCGCCTTTACGGCCGGCGTTATAAGCCCGCTTGAAAGGGGTGTCCCATTTGCCGATGAACACGTTACCGAAGCCGCCCTTGAAACCGAGCGCGCTGTTACGTGTGCACAGGCCGCTCTGGTTTTCGCCGCGGATATCAGCCGACGATTCGCACTGGAACCAGGCCGACAGGCCGCCGCCCAGCTTCTCTTCGCCCTTGAGACCGATGGCACTGCCGCCCGGCGCCTGCAGCATATCCGTCTTGTTCTTGCCCGAGCCCTGATCGACATAGCCGTATTCGATGGTCGCGCGACCGTAGAGTTGCACTGTGCTGCTTTGTGCGAGTGCCAGTGCCGGGGCCGCAAATGCGCCCGCGACTGCTACGCTGAGTAGCTTGCGATTCATAGTTTCTCCTCGTGGTTTTTTGGATTCACAACCGGACCGGGTTGAACAGGGGCCGATTGCCACTGCCCTCAAAGGGGCTGGTCCAATATGCCAAGCATGCATCGAGGTGACAAACTTAATAGACAAATATGTTGTTTATTTGACACATTTTCGAAAAATTCAGGGATTTTCCGGCGAATACGCCATTTTGTTCCCGGAGCAGGGCACAGCCAAAGTGCAAGCACTGAATCTGCAGACGAAAAAAAACGGGCGCCGTAGCGCCCGTTTTGCCGAAACCGGCAGGGATCTAAATCTTAGAAATTGTGCTTGACCAGCAGCACGACTGCGTTTTGGTCGCGGTCAGACTGGGTCAGGTTGGTCGTCACACCACCCAGCGTGTAACGCGAGTTGATGTCGTTGTCGAGGCGAACATACGCCACTTTGGCGGTGGTGCGCTTCGAGAACGCGTGGCCGTAGTAGATCTGGAACAGGTTGGCACCCGTTTGGCCCGCAGTGTTGTAAGCCACGTTGGAGATGTTGAAGTTGGCTACCGCAGGGCCGGACAGTTTTGCGTCATCCGCCTTGGTGTAGTTCGCGCCAACGCTATGCGGTCCGCTCAGATCAAAATCAACGCCGAGGGTCCAGGCCTTCTTCTTCAACTCATTGACGGCCGTCGTCTCGTACGTCTGCTGGTTGTAAGCACCACCGATGGTAGCCTTGCCCATTTTGAACGAGCCAGACAGCACCCAAGCATCATCGCCCAGCGCGCCCGCTGCGCCGGCAGCAAAACTGTAGTGCTTCTCGTAGCCTAAGCCGATTTTGGCCGGGCCAGCAGCGTACTGTGCGGCCAACGACACGACGCGCGGCAATGAGGCCACAGTCGTATTGATAGCAGCAGTCTCGGAATTACCCGTGGAATAGGCCGCTTCTACGTGGAACGGACCGAACTTCGGCGAATGGTAGTTCACGCTGTTCTGCTGGCGACGCTTCCAGATGTTACGGCCACCGCCGGCACCCGGGGTCGAAGTGCTGGTGCCGGTCGAAGAACCCGCCATCAGGAACGCGGTGCCGAGCAGACCGGTGTCTTCCGAACCCGCGC